>DASXDB010000117.1:0-2314 GCA_036490895.1 Gaiellaceae bacterium | reverse complement strand
AGAACGCCACGAAGACGAGCAGCGTCACCGCGAAGAACAGGAGGATGTACGAGGCAATCCGCCCGATCACGAAGCTGCCCATCTCTCGCGACACTACCCAGCAGCCGGTCGAGCGGTTCGACGCGTCTACGATGCCTTCCGGTGAGCACCACCGCCGAGACCCGCAGCGCGCTCGTCGAGGACCTGATCGACCGCTTCCCGGAGGTCCCGCCGGAGGCGGTGCTCAAGGAGGACTTGCTCCGCACCGGGATCGCATTCGACGAGTCGGCGCTGACCGACAACCTCGAGGGCGACGTCAAGCCGAAGTCGTACTTCATCTTCTCGTTCGACCAAAAGCCGCTCGCGGAGCTCGGCGCTGCAGCGCTGCGGCGGCCGCCGGAGGAGATCGCTCTGACGGGTGGGCCGTACGCGTTGCGGCGGACGATCGTCTCGGTACGCGTGAACCCCGACTCGCCCTACAACGTCTCCGCGTCGGACGGCCGCCTCGTGCTCGCGCTCGAGGGTCGCGTCCTCGCCGACGTGGCGCTGCCGCCGATGCCGGAGTACTACCGCCACCTGCTCGGCAACGGGAAGACGGTGATGGAGACGGCGCCCACGATCCAGTGGGGGTACCTCATCTATCTGACCGTGCTGCGCCTCTGCCAGTACTTCGGCGCGCATGAGGAGTGCAAGTTCTGCGACATCAACCACAACTGGCGCCAGCACCGCAGGGCCGGCCGGCCGTACACGGGCGTGAAGCCGGTCGAGGACGTGCTCGAGGCTTTGGCCCTCATCGACCGGTACGACATGGAGCGGGTCTCGACGGCGTACACGCTGACCGGTGGCTCCGTCACGTCTTCCGTAGATGGGTTGGCCGAGGCGGACTTCTACGGCCGGTACGCCGAGGCGATCGAGGCGCGGTTCCCGGGGCGCTGGATCGGCAAGGTCGTCGCGCAGGCGCTGCCGAAAGCGGACGCGCAGCGCTTCAAGGATTACGGCATCTCGATCTACCACCCGAACTACGAGGTCTGGGACAAGCGCCTCTTCGAGATCATCTCGCCCGGCAAGGAGCGCTACGTCGGACGCGAGGAGTGGCATCGGCGGATCTTCGACGCGGCCGAGGTGTTCGGGCCGTCGCACGTGATCCCGAACTTCGTCGCCGGGGTGGAGATGGCGAAGCCGTTCGGATTCGAGTCCGTGGACGACGCGATCACATCGACGGTCGAGGGGCTCGATCACTTCATGTCGCGCGGGATCACGCCGCGGTTCACGACGTGGTGCCCGGAGCCGACCACGCCGCTCGGCCGGGACAACCCGAACGGCGCGCCGCTCGAGTACCACGTGCGGCTGCTCGGCGCGTACCGCGAGGCGCTTTCGCGGCACGGCCTGACGGCGCCGCCCGGGTATGGGCCGGCAGGCCCCGGAAACGCGGTCTTTTCCGTCTCCTCGTTCATGGATACGTTGACGCCGTGAGCGGCCTGCACGAGATCTTCGCGACGGTCGAAGGTGGTGGACGGATCGACACGGCCGAGGCCGCGACGCTCTGGCGGCACGCATCGGACGAGGAGCTGCAGCGGCTCGCTGGGCTGGTGCGCGCCCGCTATCACGATCCCGATCGCGCCACCTACATGGTGATGCGGATCATCAACTACACGAACGTGTGCGTCGCGCAGTGCGACTACTGCGCGTTCTACGTCCTCCCGAACCAGCACGGCGGCTACGTGCTGTCGCGTGACGACGTCTTCGCGAAGATCGACGAGCTGTTGGATGTCGGCGGCGACCTCGTCGGATTCAACGGCGGGTTCAATCCGAAGCTGCCGCTCGACTACTACTGCGACCTGTTCGCGTCGGTGCGCGAGCGCTATGGCGAGCGCGTCGAGTTCTACGCGCTGACGGTCGCGGAGTTCGTGTTCCTGGCGGATCGCGCGGGACTGTCGTACGCGGACGCTGCGTCGCGCTTGCGCGAGGCGGGAGTGCACTGGGTGACGGGCGGCGGTAGCGAGATCCTCACCGAGGACTTCCGCGCGCGGCACGCGAAGTTCAAGTACACGGTCGACGACTACTTCGAGGCGCAGAAGGCAATCGTCGAGTCGGGGCTGCGCACGACGGCGACGATGGTGATCGGTTTCGACGAGACGCTCGATGAGCGGCTCGAGCATCTGCAGCGCACGCGCGACTTCCAGGACGAGACCAGCGGGCTGTTCTCGTTCCTGTGCTGGACGTACAAGCCGTACGGCACTGCGTTCGGCGGCCGGGAGATCGAGCCGCGCGAGTACTGGCGGCACATCGCGCTGTCGCGGATCTTCCTCGACAACGTCGCGCACATCCGTACGTC
>DASXDB010000116.1:0-4232 GCA_036490895.1 Gaiellaceae bacterium | reverse complement strand
AACCTCACCCGAGCTTCCCCGTTCGAAGGAGTGACCGTGAAGGTACGCAGCCCTCTCGTCCTGTTCTTGCTCCTCCTACTCGTGGGCGGCCTCGGTGCGGCCGCCGCACTGGCCGGCCACAACTCGCACCGTGCGGCGGCGACGCCGAAGCGCGGCGGCTCGATCACGATCGCCCGGATCGAGGACTCCCAGTCGTTCGACAAGACCAACGTCTTCCAGAACGAGTCGATCTGGCTCGCCGAGCAGATCATGGAGCCGCTCTACACCGTCACGCCCGACGGCAAAGGAGTGAAGCCGTGGCTCGCCACGAGCTACACCCAGTCGAACGGCGGCAAGACGTACACCTTCAAGCTCCGTCCGGGCGTCAAGTTCTCGAACGGCAAGACGATGACCTCGGCGGACGTCAAGTTCTCGATCGACGACGCTCGCGCCCAGTCGAAGGGCTGGGGCTACCTCGATGCGGCGATCAAGAACATCACGGCGCCCAATCCGAGCACCGTCGTCTTCCACCTGAAATACCAGTGGGCGCCGTTCCTCGCCGACATCGCCCTGTTCGCGAACGGGATCATCCCGAACCACTTCGCCGGCCAGACGCGCACGGCGTTCTACAAGCACCCGATCGGCACCGGGCCGTTCATGTGGGACAAGCGCGTGGTCGGCCAGTCGGTCACCTTCAAGCGCAACCCGTTCTACTGGCAGAAGGGCAAGCCGTATCTCGACTCGGTCACGTGGAAGTTCGTCACCGACGAGAACACACGTGAGCTGCAGCTCCGCGGGAACCAGATCCAGGTCGACGAGTTCCCGCCGTTCAACTCGATCACCAAGCTGCAGCACACCTCCGGTGTGACGATGACGCTGTTCCCGTCGACCCGTACGGACTATCTCGACATGAACGAGAAGTACGCACCGCTCGCCGACGTGCACGTCCGTCGTGCGATCTCGTACGCGATCGACCGGCAGGCGATCGTCAAGTCGGTGCTGTTCGGTTTCGGCAAGCCCGCGAACTCGTTCCTGCCGCCGCAGGTGCCGTTCTACAGCAAGGCGAGCGGCGGCCTGCAGTTCGACATGGCGAAGGCGAAGGCGGAGATGGCCAAGTCGAAGTACCCGAAGGGCTTCAAGGTGTCGCTGCTCGTCGGTGCGGGCGCGCAGGTCGAGGCTGCGATGGGCCAGATCATGCAGAACCAGCTCAAGCAGCTCGGGATCGACGTGACCTTCACGCAACAGGACACGTCGACGGAGTTCCAGAACATCGAGAAGCAGAACTACCAGCTCGGTTTCAGCTACTGGACGATGGACATCGCCGACCCCGACGAGCTCGTGTCGTTCGCCATCGATCCGAAGGGCGGCGGCGCGCACTCGTTCTACACCGACTACAACAACCCGACGGTGATCAGCCTCTCCCACCAGGCAGAGCGGGAGACGAACGTCGCCAAGCGCGCGAAGCTCTATACGAAGATCCAGCAGATCGCGTCGCACGACGCGTTCCTGGGGTTCCTCTACTACTCACCGTTCCGGTACGCGTACTCGAGCAAGCTCCACGGGTTCTTCGTGTACCCGCTCGGCAACTACCACCTGGAGGATGCCTGGCTCGGCTAGCACTCGAGCTCGGCGGTTCTGGCAGTCTGACGAGGTGTCCGGCGAACGAAGCGCCGGGCACCTCGTTCGATTCGCGGCCTGAGAGAGACGGATGAACCTGGGTGCGTATGTCCTGAGGCGCCTGTTGCAGCTGGTGCCGATCGCGCTCGGGGTCACGATCCTCGTCTTCTTCCTGATCCACCTCGTGCCGGGCGATCCGGCGGTCACGATCCTGGGCAACCAGGCGACGCCGGCGCGGGTCGCCTTGCTCCATCACCAGTGGGGCCTCGACCGGCCGCTGCCCGTGCAGTACGCGAAGTTCATGGGCCGGATCGTGCACGGCAACCTCGGCGACTCGCTCTTCTACGGCGTCTCGGCCGGCCACCTCGTGCTGCAGCGGCTCCCGGTGACCCTCTGGCTGATCGGTCTCGGGATGCTGCTGTCGGTGGTGGTCGCGGTGCCGCTGGCGGCGCTCGCCGCCACCAACCGCGACCGCATCCCCGACCACGTCGTCCGTGCGGTCCCGCTGATCGGCCTCGGGTTCCCGCCCTTCTGGGTGGGGATCGTGCTGCTCCTCGTGTTCGGGCTGCACCTCGGACGCGCGTTCCCGGTCGGCGGCTACGGCAACGGGTTCGTCGGCCACCTGCACTCGATGTTCCTGCCGGCGTTGACGGTGGCGTTCGGGATCGCGCCGATCCTGATCCGCAGCCTGCGGGCGAGCCTGCTCGAGGTCCTCGAGTCGGAGTACGTGACGACGGCGCGCTCCAAAGGCTTGCCGGAGTCGCGCGTGCTCGTGCGGCACGCGCTCCGCAACGCAGTCGTCTCGACCGTCTCGGTGCTCGGCGTGAACATCGGCTACCTCGTCGGCGGGACGCTCGTGATCGAGCAGGTCTACGCGCTGCCGGGAATCGGCCAGCTGATGATCAACTCGATCTTCCAGCGCGACTTTCCCGTCGTGCAGGCCGTGACGCTCGTGTTCTCGATCATGGTCGTCCTCGTCTACCTGCTCTCCGACGTCGCGCACGCACTGCTCGACCCGCGCGTGAGGTTCGACTGATGGCCGTCGCCGCCGAGACCGTCGTCGAGGCACAGCTCATCGAGCATCGTCGCGGGTTCGCGGGGCGCTGGTACCGCACGCCGAGCTTCGTCGCCGGCGTGACGATCCTCGGCCTGATCGTGCTCGCCGCGCTCGCCGCGCCGCTGATCACCAACCACGGCCCGACGAGCCAGGATCTCCTCAACACGCTGCAGGGCCCGTCCAGCAAGCACTGGCTCGGGACCGACGACCTCGGCCGTGACGTGTGGTCGCGACTCGTCTACGGCGCGCGCACCGACCTGAAGGTCGCGTTCCTCGCCGTCCTGTTCCCGTTCACGATCGGCACGTTGATCGGGCTCGTCGCGGGGTACTACGGCGGCTGGGTCGACACGATCACGAACTGGCTCGTCAACGTTGTCGTCGCGTTCCCGTTCTACGTGCTGATCATCGCGCTCGTCTTCGCTTTGGGGTCGGGGACGCGGAACATCTACATCGCGATCACGATCGTCGGCTGGGTGTCGTACACGCGCATCATCCGCGGCGAGGTGCTCGTCGCGAAACGGCGCGACTACGTCCTCGCGGCGAAGTCGGGCGGCCTCTCCGACGTGCGCATCCTGTTCCGGCACTTGCTGCCGAACGTGGTCACGCAGGCGATCGTCTTCGCTTGCTCGGACATCGTGCTCGACATCCTTGCGATCGTCACGCTCGGCTATCTGGGTCTCGGTGTGCAGCCGCCGAACCCGGACTGGGGGAGGATGATCGCCGACGGGCAGACGTTCCTGACGACGCACTGGGAGCTGTCGACCGTCCCCGGGATCGCAGTCGTCGTCACTGCGCTCGGGCTGTCGCTCCTCGCCGACGGGCTCGCCGACCTGCTGCGGCCGGAATGAGCGTAGGCTTGACGGAGCTCATCAAGGAGCGCAGGCGCCGACATGCGCGGCGCCGGAGCGGGAAATGAGCGAGCCGTTGCTCCGCGTCCGCGACCTGCGGGTGGACTTCCAGCTCGCGCGCGGCACGCTGCGTGCGGTCGACGGCGTGTCGTTCGACGTCCACCCGGGTGAGTCGCTCGGCCTCGTCGGCGAGTCCGGCTCGGGCAAGACGGTTGCGCTGCGCGCGCTCGTCGGCCTGCTGCCCCGGGCGGCGCGGATCACCGGCGGAACGGTCGAGATCGACGGCGTCGACGTCACGGCCGCGAGCGAGGATCGCCGGCGCGCGCTGCGCGGCACCACCGTCTCGATGATCTTCCAGGAGCCGATGACCGCGCTCAACCCGGTGATGCGGGTCGGCGAGCAGATCGCCGAGGAGCCGCTCGTACGGCTCGGGCAGTCACGGCGCGAGGCAAAGCAGCGCGCACTCGAGCTGATGCGGCTCGTCGGCATCCCGGATCCGGCGCGCCGCGCCGAGGCGTACCCGCACGAGTTGTCGGGCGGGATGCGACAGCGCGTCATGATCGCGATCGCGCTCTCGGGCAACCCGCGGTTGATCCTGTGCGACGAGCCGACGACGGCGCTCGACGTGACGATCCAGGATCAGATCCTGAAGCTGCTGCAGAAGCTGCAGCGCGAGCTCGACGTTGCGCTCGTGTTCGTGTCGCACGATCTCGCGGTGGTCGCGCAGACCT
>DASXDB010000115.1:0-2296 GCA_036490895.1 Gaiellaceae bacterium | reverse complement strand
GGACGAGCGGCTCGTCGATGTCGAGCTCGTCGTCGTGGACTCTCATCCGAACCCGTACACGCCGGCGAAGCGTGTCGCGAGCAGCCGCACGAGCAGCGAGCCCGGCAGTCCGACGACGTTCAGGAAGTCGCCCTCGACGCGCTCGACGAGCCCGGCGCCGAGACCCTGGATCGCATAGCCGCCTGCGCGTCCCTCCCACTCGCCGGCGGCAACGTAGTGCGCGAGGTCGCGCGGCGTCAGCGTGCGGAACGTGACGTGCGTGACCGCTTCGTGCAACTCCTCCCACGCACGTGTGCGCAGACACAAACCGGAAACGACCTCATGCGTGCGCCCGGCCAGGGCCTCCAGCATCTCCTCCGCCTCCGTGGCGTCCCTCGGCTTGCCGAGCAACGCGCCCTCGAACAGCACCTCGGTGTCGACGCCGAGCACGGGCCGGGCGCCGCCGTCCACCGAGCGCGCCTTGCCGGCCGCGCGTTCGAGCGGCGAGGTGCCGTCGATCTCCTCGAAGTCGGGCGCGACGACGTCGAACGGGATACGGAGCTGCTCGAGGATCGCGCGCCTTTGCGGCGACGTCGACGCGAGGACGAGCGGGATGGCCGGCGTAGGCTCGACGGAGCCGGTCAAAGAGCGGAGGTGGCGGCTCTGCCCCCGCCGGGAGCGGGTATCAGCCGGGCGACCCAGATGTCCTCGGTGGGCCATTGCCTGGCCCAGTCGGCGGTCACGAACGCGTAGTACTCGTGCGTCTCGGCGTCGGGCGGCGCCTGCACCTCGATCAGTCGCTCGAGTTCGAAGCCGTTCGCACGCAGCACCGCGATCCACTCACCGTGGGACAGGTGGAACTCGACGCCGATCTCGCCGGTCCACTCGAAGCGGTGCATGCCGAACTGCGGCCGCTGCAGCGTGGTCGTCGCGGCGCCTTCGTCGACGGAGCAGAGGACCACGAGCGGAGAATTGGTGAGGAACGCGATACGCCCGCTCGGGCGGAGGAGGCGCGCCGCTTCCGGGATCCAGCGGTATGGGTCGACCCAGAGCGATGCGCCGTACTCGGAGACGACCAGGTCGCAGCACGCGTCCGGAAGACCGGTCCGGCCGGCGTCGGCCTCGACGAGCGGAAACTCGATGCCGGTCTGCGCCTGCATGCGGCGCGCCGTCGCGAGCTGCGCCGGCGTGATGTCGACGCCGACGGGACGCGCGCCGAGCTTCGCGAGCCAGGCCGAGAAGTAGGCGGTCCCGCAGCCGAGCTCGACAACGTCGAGTCCGGCGACGTCGCCCAGGACGTTCAGCTTCGACTCGTCGACGCCCCAGACGCCCCACGAGATCTCGTCGAGCGCCCAGTTCGTCTCGGCGTTCTGGTCCGTGTAGTCGCGGTTCGCTTCGGTCCAGTTCGCGGCGTTGCGCTCTGCGTCGCTGCGCCAGACCTCAGACGAGCCCATCGGGGAACCAGATCCCGATCTCACGCTCGGCCGACTCGGGCGAGTCGGAGCCGTGCACGAGGTTGTTCGGCATCGCGAGCGCGAAGTCGCCGCGGACGCTGCCGGGCGTCGCGTCGGCCGGGTTCGTCGCGCCGATGGTGCTGCGGCACGTCGCAATCGCACCTTCGCCTTCGAGCACGAACGCGAGTGTCGGCCCGGAGGTGATGAAGTCGACCAGCTCACCGAAGAACGGCTTCTCCTTGTGCTCGGCGTAGTGCGTCTCGCCGAGCTCGCGGCTCGCGACCATGAGCCGGGCGGCCCGCAGCTTCAGGCCACGGCGCTCGAAGCGCGCGACGACCTCGCCGGCGAGGTTCCGCGCCACGGCGTCAGGCTTCGCGAGGATCAGTGTGCGCTCGACTGCCATGCGGCCGACGAGACTAGCGGGTCTGACGGCGTCTGCGCGGCGGCCGCTTCGCCTCGCCGATCGCCACCGGGGCGTCGACGTCGTACTCGATCGGCGTCTCGCAGTACGGGCACACCTGCCACGCGGCCTCGAGCGGCTTGCCGCAGTTCGTGCACGCCTGCCGCAGCTTCGTCGTGCAGACAGGGCAGACGAGGAACTCCTCGTCGACCTCGGCACGGCAGACCGGGCAGTGGAGGTCGCGCGCGCCGAGCCGCTTCTCCATCGCCTTGATCTCGAGCTCGCGCTCGCGGACGTCCTCGAGGTACTCGGGCGGCCGGAAGAGCATGTAGATCAGCGGCCCGATGACGGGAACGACTCCGATCGCGGTCACGACGCCGACGATCAGCTTGTCCGAGATGCGTCGACGGGCGTCCTTGAAGACCCAGTAGACGGACGCGACCCAGAAGACGAGCACGAAGAA
>DASXDB010000114.1:0-6701 GCA_036490895.1 Gaiellaceae bacterium | reverse complement strand
CTCGATCTCTTGCTGCGCGTCCTCCGACTCCTCCGGGTACTGCTCGGCGATCTCCTCCGTGACGACGAGTCGGCGCGCGATCACGGTGCAGGCGAGCGCGAGCAGTGCGAACGCCGCCCCGATCGACAGGCCGAGCCACTGCGTTTGATGTGACAGGCGGTCGAGGGCGTACACGACGATGAAGGCCGCGCCCGCAAGCGTGGCGAGGAGGAACAGCAGCAGAACGACGTTCTCGGCTCGGCGGTCCGGCTCGCCGGCCGCGACGATGCGCTCCTCAGGCTCGCGCGCCTCCCGTTCGCCGTGTCCCAGGACGAGAACGGCTGCCGCGATGAGCCAGTCCTTCAGCTTCGTCATGCGCGCAGCCTCCGCCCGAGCAGCGTGCAAATACCCACCAGCGCAGCCGCTGCGAGCAGCCAGGTGACGGCGCCCTCCGGCCACGGGCCGAGGTGGCCGATCGCCCACCCGCCGGGATCGTCGGGATGCTTCGTGTAGTCGACGTACGCGACGATGTCGTTCAGTTGCGCCTGCGTGATCTGCTTCGTCGAGAAGCGCGGCATCAGGTACGGGCCGATCCGCACCGCCTCGGCGATCTGCCGGTCGGTCGCGTCGGTCAACGGGGGCACGCGGGCGCCGGTCACGTAACCACCCTGCGCAACGGCCTGGTGGCAGCCCGCGCAGTGGTCGGTGAACAGGCGCTGCCCGGCGGGCACGGATCCCGGGTGGGGCGTCGGGATCGGTGGGCCGTGTCCGAGCGACGCGACGTAGCCGACGAGCGCGCGGATCTCCGCCTCTGTGAGCACGACGTGCTTTCGGCTGGGCTGGTCGTGCGCGTTCGCGAGCGGCATGTAGCCGGTGCGGAGGTAGAAGTCCGCCGCGAGCGCGCCGACGTTTCGAAGTGGCGGGCCTTGTCCTTCGATGCCGTTCGCGCCGGGTGTCCGAGTCGGAACGCCTTGACCGTTCAGCCCGTGGCAGCTCGCGCAGTTGGCTGCGTACAGCGCCGCGCCGCGGCGGTCCTTTGCTGCGGCTGCCGGGGCGAACACCAACGCGGCGCACGCGAGCGCGGTGATGAGCTTCAGGACTGAACGCATGGGAGATGGCTGAGGCTGCCGAGCCCGTCGAGCCCGACGAGCATGAGGAAGAGGACGTTGCCGACGAGTGCCGCGACGGCGAAGAAGTGGAGCCGTCCGTCCGGCCCGGGCGCGTCGTGCGCTGCGCTGCTCGTCGAGCGGTAGACGGTGATTGCCGCAGCCTCCGCTGCAGCCACTGCGGCGGCGGCGAAGCCGACGAGCAGGCCGCCCCACAGCCCCGCGTGCGCGACCTGCCGGCTGCAGCCGCCGTCGCTGACGAAGTACCCGAGCACGTGCTCCGTGGTCCAGGCAAGCGCTCCGCCGATGAGCGCGTACCACTGCAGCACCTCGAGGCGTATCCGGCTCACAGGTGCACCGACTCCTGTGTGAGCAGCACCGCGACGGAGATGACGCTGACTGCCCACCAGTAGAAGGCGGCAGACTGGAGGCCGACGAGGCGGTACGGCGTGAACCGTCGCGCGAGCTGGACGAGCAGCCACGCGTCGATCAGCAGGCCGAGGAGCACGTGCGCGTGCCCGAAACCGAGCATCGTCGTCTCGATCGACGAGTACGTGGAGCGGGACGGAGGAGCGTCGTGAATCGCGTCCACCCAGTCGTGCACCTGCCAGATGAAGTATCCGAGCTGGAGGGCGAATGCGCCGGCGAGGAATCGCCACGCCGCCTTCGTCCGGTTCGAACGGCCCGCGCGCCAGGCGAGTTGCACCGGGACGGCCGAGGCGACGAGCGCAGCGGTCAGGAGGACCGGGACCAGCACGTGCGGCTTCGCGATCGGCGCCTGCGGCCACTGCACGTTGCGGAAGCCGAGGTAGACGTACGAGCCGATCAGCGTCCCGAATAGTGTCGCCTCCGCGGCGACGAAGAGCACCATTCCCCACCAGCCGTTCGCCCGTGCGAGCCGCGACGGCGGCCACGCGGCGTCCTCGTCGTCTGCGTGCCAACCCGTAAGCGCGAGCAGCGTGATCGCGACGAACGCAGCGGCAACGAGCACGTGCATCGTCAGGAGCATGAAGAACGCTGCCGTCACGGCGACTCCGACCACGATCGGCCACGGCGACTCGGCGGGCATGTCCGCGACCGGGTCCGCGAAGGCGTCGTTGACGGTCGACGTCGGTGTCTGGTGGCCGTCGGCGAGCACCGACTCGCCGTGGGCCAGCTTCTCGACGTCGTGTGCGCGGTCGGCTGCGTCCCAGTTCGGGTATGCGCTCGTGACCGTCGGGACGACCGCGAAGTTGTAGTGTGGCGGCGGTGAGGGGATCGTCCACTCGAGGGTCCCGCCGTTGAACGGGTCGCGGCCCGCCGGCAGGTTCCTCCGCCAGCTCACGATCAGGTTGACGAGGATCAGCAGGATCCCGGCGGCGAGCACGAAGCCGCCGATCGTCTCGATCAGGTTGTAGACGTCCCAGCCGAGGCCTGAGTCGTAGGTGTAGACACGGCGCGTCATCCCGAGCAGCCCGACGATGTGCATCGGGAAGAACGTGAGCAGCGTCCCCGCGAAGACGGTGAAGAAGCTCGCCTTGCCGAGCTGCTCGTCATAGAGGCGGCCGGTGACCTTCGGGAACCAGTAGTAGATGCCGCCGAAGAGCGGGAAGACGGCCGCCCCGAAGATGATGAAGTGGAAGTGCGCGACGACGAAGTACGTGTCGGTCGCCGCCTGGTCGAACGGGATCGCCGCGAACATGATCCCGGTCAGCCCGCCGAGCACGAAGAAGACGATGAAGCCGCCGATGTAGAGCAGCGGCGTGCGGAAGAGCGGCGTGCCCAGGTTGACGGTGAAGAGCCAGGCGAACACCTGGATCGTTGACGGAATGACGACCGCCATCGACGCGGCCGCGAAGAACGCCAGTGTGGTCGTGGAGATGCCTGTCGCGAACATGTGGTGCGCCCACACGCCGAAGCCGATGAACGCCACGAGCAGCTCCGCCATCGCGACGAGCGGGAACGCGAGCATCCGCCGCCGCGCGAAGGTCGGGATGATCGACGTCGCGATCCCGAACGCGGGCAGCACGATGATGTAGACCTCGGGGTGCCCGAAGATCCAGAACAGGTGCTGCCAGAGGAGCGGGTCGCCGCCCGGCGGGCTGAAGAAGTCGAAGCCCGCCTTCCGCTGCAGCTCGAGGAAGACGCAGTCCATCGTCAACGCGGGCAGCGCGAAGATCAGCGACAGCGCCGCTGCGAGCATCGCGAAGCAGAAGAGCGGCATCCGGTTCCAGGACATCCCGGGTGCTCGCAGCTTGAAGATCGTCGTGACGATGTTGATCGACCCGACCGTCGACGAGACGCCGTTGAAAATCAGCCCGAGCGCATAGAAGTCGATGTTGAGACCGCCGTCGTAGCGCTTCAGCGCCAGCGGCACATAGTCGAACCAGCCCGCGTTCGGCGCCTGATGAACCAGGAAGCTCGAGTACATGAACACGCCCGAGCCCAGGAACAGCCAGTAGCTCAACGCGTTCAGCCGCGGGAACGCCATGTCCCGCGCGCCGATCATGAGCGGGATCAGGTAGTTCCCGAACGCGCCCGTGGTCATCGGGATGATGAAGAAGAAGATCATCGTCACGCCGTGCATCGTCAGGAGCTCGTTGAACCCGCCGGGGCCGATCACGTGCTCGTCCGCGGTCGCGAGCTGCGTGCGCATCAGCAGCGCCTCGGTGCCGCCGAACGCGAAGAAGACGAGCGTCGTCCAGAAGTAGAGGAGGCCGATCCGCTTGTGGTCGACGGTCGTCAGCCAGCCGAGGACGCCGGGGCGCGCCTGCCACACGCGCTCGAGCGTGGCGAGGCTCCGCTCGGCGGTCGTTACCGTCAACGGAGGCTCCGGAGATACGCGTCGATCGCCGCCCAGTCGGCGTCGCTCAGCCGGACGTCGGGCATGCGGCTCCCGGGCTTGATCGCCTGTGGGTGCCTGATCCAGCGGTCGAGGTTCGCAGGCGTGTTCGCCAGCGTGAGCGCGGCGAGCGTCGAGCGCAGCTCGAGGTGCGTCAGGTCGGGGCCGACATCGCCCTGGGCCGCCGTGCCGCGGATCTGATGACACTCGCCGCAGCCGGCGCCGAGGAACGCCTGCTCGCCGGGTTCGCTCGAGCTCGCGGGCCGGGAGTTCGCGTCGAGCCAACGGTGAAACGCCTGCGTCGACTGCACGACGACGGAGACCGCCATGTGGGCGTGCTGCAGCCCGCAGAACTCCGAGCACTGCCCGCGAAACACGCCGGCGCGATCGGCGTCGAGCACGATGTGCCCGGTCTGGCCGGGGATCATGTCGATCTTCCGGTTCAGCTCCGGGATCCAGAAGCTGTGGATCACGTCGGCGGTCGACGCGGAGATGTAGACGCGCGTTCGCACCGGGATGTGGATCTCGTTCGCGGTCACGACCTGTGTCCCCGGATAGCGCACCTCCCACCACCAGTCGTGCCCGATCACGTCGACCGCGAGCGACGTCGACGAGCGGCCGGGCGCCGCAGTGGACGTGATCACGAAGACGTCCGACCAGACGAACAGCGCGATGAGCAACGCGATCGGGAGCGCGATCCCGAGCCCGACGACGAGGCGCGTGGCGCCGCGGTCGCCGACGTTCCTCGGCAGGCCGGGGCGCGTGCGCCGTGCGTAGCCGAGCCAGAGCAGCGCGACGACGAGGGCGAACCCGACGGTCGAGCCTCCGAGCATCACCCAGAACAGCTTGGTGATCGAATGCTCCTGCGGCGACGCGGGCGCGACGGTGTCCTGGTTGCCGCCGCAGCCGGAGGCGAGACACACGAGCGCGCCCGCGCCGACCAGCGGGAGGGCTCGGCGCAGGCTCTTCGTCACGGGCCCGAGGCACGTACCCCGGACTCGCGCGCGTGCAACCTCTCTCGTTGCGGGACGACCGTGTGCCGCGGGTCACGCGCCGACTGGAACCCCGCCTTGAACACGGCGAAGCGAAGCGCGAGGCCGCCGGCGAGGACGAGCAGCCCGCCGGCCCTCGCCGCTGCCGGGCGCCGTCCGGCAAGGGCGAGCAGCCCTGCGCCGACGGTCGTGCATGCGCGGGCGACGCGGGCATTCGTGCCGGCGGCTCCGTGGTCGTAGACCTCGCCGACGAAGCCGAGCCGCCGCCGCATCGCGCGCATGACGAGCCCTTCGGCCACCGCGCCGATGATCGCAGCGCGCCGCGCCGGGGCGGCGGATCGCACCGGTGTGATGACGGTCGCCGCCGCACCCGCGGTCGCGGTCGCGCTCGCGCCGAACAGCCATGGCAACTGGTCGCGGGCCTCGCTCCAGACGGGAATGGAGGTGTTCGCGACGAGAGCGCCCGTGTAGGTGGCGAGCGGCGGGCCGGCGACGAACGACACCGCTCCCGCGGCGTGCTTGACGGGAGCGAGCGCGCCGAGCAGCTCGAGAGCGGCGGCGGTGTTCGACGCACCTCCTGAGACGAGCAGGATCCAGCTGCCGACGCTCATCGGCGAGGTGACCTTGAACATCCGGAACATGTTCAGGAAGCGCTCGGGCCGGCCGAGGTCCTTGACGAGCAGCACCGGCGAGACTGCGTCGGCGACCGCGCCGATGAAGAGCGCCCGTTTCGCGAGCTGCTCGTTGCCGGCGAGCCGCGCGACGCCGTGCAGCACTGCCGACGCGCCGGCGATGCCTCCGGTCCAGAAGTACAGCGGGATCTCGGGCTTCCAGACGGGCTCCTTCACGATCTTCCGGCCGTAGTACGACTCCGTCGTCACGCGTCACCTCCGACGAACGCCATCGCGAGACCGACGAGCACGCCGGCCGCGGCGAATGCCGTCGTCCGCCAGAGCCGCGGCAGGTGGCGAGTCGGCACGACGGGGTCGGGCGGGAGCCCGTACACCTCCGGCTCGTCGAGCAGGAGGAAGAAGGCGCCGAAGCCGCCGACGCCGTCGTTGGGATCGTCGCCGTACAGCCGCGCTCCGTTCCAGCCTTCGCCCTCGAGCTTCTCGAGCCTCGCCCTCGCCCGCTCGCGCAACTCGTCGAGCTCGCCGAACTGAATCGAGTCGGTGGGGCACGCCTTCGCGCACGCCGGCTCGTGCCCGTCCTTGAGGCGGTCGTAGCAGAGCGTGCATTTCCACACGCGGCCGTCCTCCTTCGCGCCGAGCAACGGCAGCGCGAGCGGAGCGTCCTGGGGCGATCGCGGCAGGTGCCGCTTGTCGATGACGCCGAACGGGCACGCCGGCACGCAGTACCCGCAGCCGTTGCAGACGTCTTCCTGCACGACGACCGTGCCGAACTCCGTTCGGAACAACGCACCGGTCGGGCACGCGTCGAGACAGCCCGCGTGCGTGCAGTGCTTGCACACGTCCGACTCCATCAACCAGCGCAGCGGCTCGGGCTGCCCGTCGAGCTCCGCCTGCTCGCCGTCGAGCTTGAGCGGCTTGCGCTGCTCGACGAACGCCACGTGCCGCCAGCTGTTCGCGTCGAGCTGCGACGTGTTGTCGTAGCTCTCGCCGGTCCAGTTCAGGCCGTCGGCCGGAATGAGGTTCCACTCCTTGCACGCGACCTCGCATGCCTTGCACCCGATGCAGACAGTCGTGTCCGTGAAGAAGCCGACCCGCGGCTTCGCATCGGCGCCGTACGTGACGCTGCTCATCGCGCTCCCGCGCGCTCGCGCAGTTCCCGGACGAACTTCGG
>DASXDB010000113.1:0-7300 GCA_036490895.1 Gaiellaceae bacterium | reverse complement strand
TTCAGCAGGTTCCGTCCTTCCTCCGAGCTCTCGCGCGTCAACGCTCTGCCCCTTGGGCTGGCGCTCGTCTCGGGGGAATTCGCGTCGATGCTCTCCCTCTCGCTCGACGCGGCTCGCGCTACCGACGGGCTCGTGACGCCGGCCGTCGGTGGCGCGATTGTCGCCGCCGGGTACGACCGCGACTTCGTCCGACTCCCTCTGGACGTTGGCGCGGTCGTACCCGCGGCGGTTCCTTCGTGGCATTCCATCTCGCTGCACGGCGGCGGGCTTCTCCGCACCGAGACCGTGCAGCTCGACCTGAACGGCGTCGTCAAGGGAAAGACGATCGACGACGCGCTCGAGCTCGCAGGGAGCGGGTGGATCGCCGCCGGCGGCGACGTTGCGGCGTACGAGACGGTCGTCGTGGGGCTGCCCGCCGGCGGGACCGTCACGTTGCACGGCGGCGGGCTCGCTACGTCGAGCGTCGCAAAGCGCCGGTGGCTCGCTGCAGGGGTCCCGCAGAACCACTTGATCGACCCGCGAACCGGCTGCGCGACCACGAGCCCATGGCGTGACGTCACCGTCGCTGCGTCGACCTGCTTTGTCGCGGACGTGTCGGCGAAGGCGGCGCTCCTCCTCGGCGAGGCAGGGCCTGCCTGGCTCGACGACCGCAAGCTTGCCGGCCGCTTCGTCTCGCACAGCGGCGCCGTGACGCTCAACGACACCTGGTCGGCGCGCGCGCCGGAAGCAGTAGCGGCGTGAGCCCAGGCGTCTGGTACTTCGCCCGCTCGGCGGGGATCGTCGCGTACCTCCTGCTCTCCTCGTCGGTGCTGCTCGGGGTGCTGATGGCCGGGAAGTCCAGCTTCACGTGGCCGAAGTTCGCCGTCGAGGCGGTGCACCGCTTCCTCGCGATCCTCACCGGCGTCTTCATCGTGCTGCACGGCGGCTCGCTGCTGCTCGACCGGGTCGTCCCGATCTCGCTCGGCCAGGAGCTCGTTCCGTTCACATCGCCGTACCGGCCGCTCGCGGTCGGGCTCGGCATCTGCGCGATGGAGCTCATCGCCGCGGTCGGGATCACGAACGCGCTTCGGACGCGGCTGCCGTACACGACGTGGCGCAAGCTGCACTACCTGACGCTGCCGGCGTGGCTCCTGGCGAGCCTGCACGGCGTGCTGGCCGGCACCGATGCCGGCGATCCATGGTTCGCCGGGATCGCGGCCGGGACGTTCGCGGCCGTTGCGATCGCCGCGTTCGCACGCTTCTCGGCGTCTGCCGCCCGGGCGTAGGATTCGCGGCGACCGCCACGTCTCAAGCCCAGGAGGACTCGATGCCCATCGAAGCCGGGAAGATCCGCAACGTCGCCGTCGTCGGCCACCGCGGGACGGGAAAGACCTCGCTCGTCGAGGCTCTGCTCTTCCAGGCGGGAAAGACGAACAGGCTCGGGCAGGTCGAAGCCGGCACGACGGTCTCCGACTGGGAGGAGGACGAGCACCGCCGGCAGATGTCGTTGGCCGCGTCGCTCTGCAACTGCGAGTGGCAGGGCCGCAAGATCAACATGATCGACACGCCCGGCGACTCCGGCTTCCAGGCCGACACGGTCGCAGCGCTGCGCGTCGTCGAGGGCGCGATCGTCGTCGTCTCCGGCGTGATGGGCGTCGAGGTGAACACGTCACGTGTCTGGAGCCGTGCGGAGGAGCTCGGCCTCTCACGCGTCGTGTTCGTGAACATGCTCGACCGCGAGCGCGCCGACTTCTTCCGCGTGCTCGGCGCGGTTCAGGAGCAGCTGTCGGAGCGCTGCGTGGCGATCCAGCTGCCGATCGGCTCGGAGCACGAGTTGAAGGGTGTCGTCGACCTGCTGCACAACTGCGCGTACCTCGACCCGAACGGCGCCCGCGAAAGCGACCCGGTCCCGGTCCCGGACGACATGACGGAGATCGTCGAGGAGTACCGCACCAAGCTGCTCGATGCCGTGGTCGAGACCGACGAGGCGCTGATGGAGCGCTACCTCGGCGGCGAGGAGATCGCAGACGCCGACCTGGCGAACGCGCTCAAGAACGCCGTCACCCAGGACGAGATCTACCCGGTCTCGTGCGGTGTCGCGACGAAGAACCTTGGCAGCCACGAGCTGCTCGACCTGCTCGTCGAAGGCGTGCCGAGCCCGGCCAAGAAGGGCTCGCCGATCGACACCGACGCCTCCATCGCCGCGTTCGTGTTCAAGACGGTGGCCGACCCGTTCGCAGGCCGGATCTCGATCTTCCGCGTCTATGCGGGCGAGGTGAAGGCCGACACGACGCTCGTCAACCACCGCGACCACTCGAAAGAGCGCCTCGGTTCGCTCATGACGCTCGAAGGGAAGGAGCACGAGAAGGCCGACGGGTTCGCGGCGGGCGACATCGGCGCGGTCGCGAAGCTGAAAGACGTGCAGACCGGCGACGTGCTCGTCGACGCCGAGCACGACCTCGAGCCGCCGTCGCTCGGGTTCCCCGAACCGGTGATGAGCTTCGCGGTCACCGCGAAGACGAAGGGCGACGAGGACAAGGTCGCGCAGGCGCTTCGCCGCCTGTCGGAGGAGGATCCGACCCTCCGTCTCTCGCGCGACGCGCAGACCGGGGAGGAGCTGCTCTCCGGCATGAGCCAGGTGCACGTCGAGGTTGCGGTCGAGCGCGCGAAGCGACGCTTCGGCGTCGAGATGGAGCTGCACCAGCCGCGCGTGCCGTACGTCGAGACGATCAAGGGCAAGGCGCGCGCGCACGGTCGCTACAAGAAGCAGACGGGCGGCCGCGGCCAGTTCGGCGACTGCCACATCGAGATCGAGCCGATGGAAGAGGGCGTCGGGTACGAGTTCATCGACAAGATCGTCGGCGGCGTCATCCCTCAGGGCTTCCGGCCGGCGGTCGACAAGGGCATCCAGGAGGCGCTCCAGCAGGGCGACCTCGCCGGGGCCCCCGTGCAGGGCGTCCGCGTCACGCTCGTCGACGGCAGCTACCACAACGTCGACTCGTCGGAGATGGCGTTCAAGATCGCAGGCTCGATGGCGTTCCGGTCCGCGTACGAGAAGGCGCAGCCGACGCTGCTCGAGCCGATCATGGAGGTCGAGGTGACGGTGCCGGACGAGTCGGTCGGGGCGATCAACGGCGACCTCAACTCCCGTCGTGGACGGCTGCTCGGCATGGAGCCGAAGGGCGGCATCACGACGATCAAGGCCGAGGTGCCGATGGCCGAGGTGCTCACGTACAACCAGGCCCTCACCTCGCTCACCGGCGGTCGCGGCGACTACCACATGCAGTTCCTGCGTTACGACGAGGTCCCCACGCACATCGCGCAGAAGCTGATCGAGGCTGCGAAGCGCGAGAAAGAGGCGGTTCCCGCGTAGGCGGCTACGCTTTTCCCATGACACGGGTCACGAGGGTGACCGTCGAGCGGACGTGCGCGATCTGCGAGCGGACGCTGTTGATGGGGGAACGGGCAACGCGCTTCTCGCCGAACGGCGGGGCCGACTACGTCGACGTCTGCCCGCTCTGCGCCGAGACGGCGGTCGAGTACGGCTGGATCCGTGAAGGTGCACCGACGACGCCGACCGTGCCGACTGAACGCCGGCGGGGGAAGCGGGGGATCCTCGCGACGATCATGGGCACGCGCCCGCGCGAGATCGAAGAGACGATCGCACCCGATCCGATCCTGCGGCGGCTCTCGCCGCAGGAGCTCGCGATCGTCGAGGCGGCCGACCTCTTCAACGCGTCGCAGTACCGGCGCACGGTCGGTGGGATCGCGAAGTCGCTCGGTCCGCCTCAGGCGTCGGTCGTCGCGCTGTCCGGGGTGAACGCCGAGGTCGTCGTCACCGTCGCTTGGGACATCTCGTGGTACCAGTACCGCGTCTTCCCCGACTCGGACAACCCGGTCCGGCTGGAGGGACGCGGTCACGACCCCGACGAGCTCGAGCCCGGCTTCACCGACTGGAACGCGCATCTCGGGGACGACGGGCGGATCGTCCCGGACATCGCCAAGCTTTAGTCGGGGGAATCGGCCGGAGCCGTTCGTAGACTGAGACCGTGATCTACTGCGTGATCCCGCGCGAGCTCGAGGCCGAGCTCTTCGAGAAGATGGTCGAGTACTACCGCGACAATCCGAATGTCGAGGTGATCCTCGATCGCCGCGACGGGCCCGACCGCCGCGACGGGCAGGAAGACGGATCGTTCCGCGAGCGTCGCGAGACGCGCGACCGGCGTCGCGCACGTGCGGCCGGGACGTTCCCCGAGATCGACGCCCCCAGCTAGGCAAGCAGCGCGGCGGTCACACGCTCGGCGGCCGGCAGCGGCCGTCCGTAATGCCATCCCTGCGCGTACTCGATACCGATTAACTTCGCGCGACGCGCCATCGCCGGGCACTCGACGCCTTCGAGCACGACCTGCTTGCCATAGTGATGCGCGATGTTCGTGATCGCACCCGCGATCGCGGCAGTGTCCGGGCTCGGCTGGGAGCCGCTCGTGAAGGCGGCCGGGATCTTCACGATGTCGCACGGGAGGGTCGCAAGCTCGGTGAACGAGGTGAAGCCGACCCCGAAGTCGTCGATCGCCACGAGAGCGCCGAGCTCGCGGAACCGCGAGAGCGTCTCCGCCGCGAGCGTCGGGTTGCTGAGCGCGGTGTGCTCGGTGATCTCGATGCCGAGTGAACCCGCCGGAACCCGGCGAAGGGCTGTTTCGAGGCGGGTGAGGACCGTGTCGTCGTGGACGCTGCTCGCGCTGATGTTGACGAACACCTTGACGTGGTGCGCGTAGACGACCTCTTCGGCCTTTTCGATCATCCTGAGGTCGATCGCCGGCATCAGCCCGACCTGCTCGGCGTGATCGATCCAGTCCGCAGCAGCGACGATCGACCCGTCCGCGGTGCGAAGGCGGCAGAGGGCCTCGTAGAAGACCGGCGCTTCGTGAGCGAGGTCGACGATCGGCTGCAGGTACAGGTCGAGACGATCGTCGCGCAGCGCATCCTTGATCCGGGGCGACCAGGCGCGGGAGGCGCCGATGAACGCGACGGGGCTGGGGGCCCACGGCTGAGCGCGGTTCTTGCCCGCGGCCTTGGCGCGGTAGAGCGCTTCGTCTGCACGCCGAAGTGCAAGTGCGGGTGAGTCGCCCGGGCCGATCGAGTAGGCCCCAGCGCTGAGCGTGACGTCGAACGTCATGCCGTCCGCTTCGAGCCGGAAGTCTCGCGCGGCGTCGAGGAGGCGTTCGACGACGCGCAAGGCACTTTCGTGGTCGGTGTCGGCGAGGAGCAGCGCGAACTCGTCGCCGGAGAGGCGCGCCAGAGAGCCGTCGCGGCGGACGGAGGCGCGGAGTAGCGCCGCGAGCTCGCGCAACACCTGGTCGCCGACAGCGTGGCCGCCTGTGTCGTTGAGCGACTTGAAATCGTCGATGTCGAACAGGATCACGTGCGCCGGGACGCGCTCGACCTTGGCGGTCGCCGCCGCGAGCTCTTCTTCGAACCTCCGACGGTTCGGAAGGTCCGTGAGGGGGTCGTGGGTCGCGAGGAAGACGATCTCGGCTTCCTGCTCTCGCTGGTGCGTGACGTCCTCGAACACCGCCACGACGCGGCCGTCGTCCGTCTGCAACGGTGCGGTCGACACGCGGAGATCGATGGACCGGTTGTCGATGGTCAGAACCTTGATGTCGACGCGGTCGTGCACGAGCCCGCGGAGGGTCTCGGAATAGAGCCGAAGCACGCGCTCCTCGTCTTCGGCCGGGACGAGAGGCGCAGGCGTGCCGACGACGTCGGCTGCCGCGTACCCAGTCACGGCTTCCGAGGCGGGGTTCCACACGCGGACGATCCCGTCGCGATCCAGGACGCAGATCGGAACGGGCGATGCGTCGATGATCCTGTCCCGCTCGGTCGCGACGTGCTGCAGAGTGCGCAGCAGGTCGCCCAGGCGGAGCAGGCTGAGGAGGGGGAGAACCGAGACGATCGCGCCAAACGCGATCAGGTCGGTCGTGGTGTGGATCCGGTCGTGGCCGAGGACCAGGACGACGGGCGGCACGGAGGTGCCGAGGCCGAGGATCCCCAGTCGGCGCCAAGGGCCGCGGAGCACCACGAGCGCCCCGACGCGGGTGAACCGGCCGATCTCGCGTATCGACGGATGCAGCGCCGCGACGCCCCAGAGGGCGTACGCGCCCATGAAGAGCGTGTTGATCCACGAGGAGACGGCGTAGCTGCCGTTCGCGACGCCGATCCGCCAGGTGATGTCACCGAGGAACATGGCGAAGAACGCCGTCGTGACGAGGCGGTACGACAGCGGCCACCGTCCGGCGGTGAAGGTGAAGCGGAGCGTGAGTGCGAGAAGGAGCAGGTCGAGGGTCGGGTACGCGATGGTGAGGCCGAGCGTGGTGGCCGGCAGTTGGTGCCGGTCGATGATCGGATCGATCACGAGGAACCAGAGTCCGCTGAACGCGCCGGTGAAGAGGAGGCCGGCGTCGGCGAGCGACCGAAACACCGTGTCGAACGGATCGTGCCGGGAGGACGAGAACCCGACTAGCGCCCAGGCGAACAGCGGATAGGAGCTGAGGTAGAACACGTCCGAGAGGTAGGGCCACGGAACCCGGACGTGGGCGATGTCGGTGAGGCACCACATCACATCGCCCGCGACGAATGCGAGGATCGCGAGCGCGAAGACATTCCAGGCGCGTGCCGGCTCGGGACGTTTCGTCCGCACCCCGACGAACACCCCGATCAGGCCGGCGACGCTCGTCGCGAGGTACAGCGAGGCGGTGACGGCGGTCGAGCCCCTGCTCAGCAGGTATCCGAAGATCGTCGCCGTCCCAAAGAGTGCCATCAGACCCGCCGGCCAGTGTGTGCCGCCCTTCACCGTCGCACTAGGACTGATCCCGGGTGGATCTTCTTCCGTAGAAGCCCGCAGGTTGCCGAGGGGGAGCCGCAGCCGTCTGGCTACGATCGGGCACATGGCGACCGCAACGTTCGAATCCCTGAACCCGTCCACCGGCGAAGTGATCGAGACCTTCCCGCGCTCGAGTGCGGAGGACGTCGACCGCGCCGTCGCGACCGCACGCGCGGCGTGGGAGGACTGGCGTCTCGTGCCGGCCCCGGAGCGCGGCAACATCCTGTTCCGCTTCGCGCAGATCCTCGAGCGCTCCAAGTCCGAGCTCTCGGACCTGATGACCCGCGAGATGGGGAAGGTGAAGGCGGAGGCGGGCGGCGACGTCCAGGAAGCGATCGACATGAGCTACTACATGGGCGGGGAAGGCCGGCGCCTCTTCGGGCACACGACGCCGTCGGAGCTCCGCGACAAGTTCATGATGAGCGTGCGCATGCCGGTCGG
>DASXDB010000112.1:0-13208 GCA_036490895.1 Gaiellaceae bacterium | reverse complement strand
TCGCCGTCGATAAGAGGAAACGAACGGTCCGAGCCGAAGCCGCTACCTTGGCGCCGGCCTGCCCCGCGGGAGACGAGCATGAAACAGCAGGGAATCGAGAATCTACGCGCGATCTTCCGCCGTTCGCGGCTGATCGTGCTGCTGCTCGTCGTGCTCGGCGCGATCCAGATGAACATCGTGCGGAGCCAGCAAGGGCCGCTCTACCAGGCAGGCGCCACCGTCGTCCTCTCACCGACCGACCTCGCGACCGCGCTTGCCGGGCTCAGCTCGTACGTCGACCCGACCCGGATCGACCAGACCGAGCAGGCGCTCGCGAACTCGCTGCAGCTGTTCGACTACGCGGCGAGCAAGCACCCCGGAGTCGGCACGGGGCGCGACCTGAAGTCGTCGGTGAGTGTCGTCAAGTCCACGACGACGATCTCGTTCAGCGCAACCCGCAGCAATGGGGCCGCGGCAGTTGCAGATGCGAATGCTGTCGCGCTCTCGTATCCCGCGTGGCGTGCCTCGGTGTCGAACGCCTCACTCGACGCCGCCATGGCTCAGTTGCAGGCGCAGATCAAGAGGTCCGGCTCGTCCGCGGACACCGTCTCCCAGCTGAACCGCCTCCGCCTTCTCAAGACGCTCACCTCGGGGAACGTCCTGCTCGTCGAGAAGGCGACCGGCGCCACGAAGACCCGCCCGCGCCCACTGCGCGACACGCTCCTCGGCGCGTTCGTCGGGCTCTTCGCCGCCCTCGTCGTGGTCGGACTGCGCGAGGCGCTCGACACCCGGGTTCGCTCGGAGTACGAAGTGGAAGAGCTGCTCGGAGTCCCCGTGCTCGGGACGGTCGAGCGCCTGCCGCGCCGCGCCACGCCGCTCGTGCTCGGCAACCGCGAGTACGAGCGCTACAGCGACATGTATGCGCTCATTGCGGCGAGTGTCGCGCGACTGCGTGAAGGTGCAGACCGGACGATCATCGCGATCACGAGTGCGACTGCCGGCGAGGGGAAGACGACGACGGCGGTCAACCTTGCGGCCGCGCTCGCTCGACGCAACGAGAATGTCTGCCTGATCGACCTCGACACGCGCCGGCCCTCGATCGCGCGCATTTTGCGAATCCCGCGCGACGCCCACGGCGTCGACCGGGCACTGCTCCGGGACGCCAAGGTCGGCACGCTCCTCTGGGACGTCAGCTCGAACGGCTCCGGGCTGGCCGCACGACCCGCCGCGGCGCCGGCGGGCGGGCGCACGGCAACCGTCCACTCCCGCCTGCAGGTCCTGCCGATGGGCACGGACGCGCTCGGGAGCATCTCACCCCACGGAGAGCGGCTCGCCGCCCTGGTCAACGACGTCTCGGCGCGGTCCGACTTCGTCGTGATCGACACTCCGCCCGCCCTGTCGGTCCCGGATATGACCGAGTTGGCGAAGCTCGCTGACATCGTGCTCGTCGTCGTCCGCCACGGCCAGGCGTCGCGCCGGAACCTCGACGCGCTCCGTCGCCTGCACCGGACGTGGCCGGACGTCGACATCCGCGGCGTCGTCGTCGACACCCCGCCCGATGGCGATTCGTACGCGTATTACGCCGGCGGCTAGGCTGCCGTCGCTCGCGCCGCGGCTCGAGCTCACCACAGGCGCGATCGGCATTCTCGCGACGCTCTACTTCGCGCGGATGCTGGCTCTGCAGGGCTTCACGACGAAGCTCGAGGCGTTGGTCGGGCTGATCGTGTTCACGGCTCTCGCCGTCGGTTTCATCGCTGTTCCGTGGCTGATGGCGGCCGGCGCTATCCCGTTCTTCGCCCTGATCCCGACGCTCAAGATCTTCATCACGCCGCTGGTCGGGGGACTCAAGGACGTCATCGTCTTCGCGGCCGTCGCGGCATCGTGTGTGCTCGCTCTGCAGCGCAGAGCCGCCAGGAGGCCCGCGCCGATCGATCACGTCGTTCTGGCGCTGATGGGCGGCGTCCTCGTTCTCTATCTGGTCAACGTCGGCGGGCTCATCTCGGGTGAAACCGGCCACAACACTCCGTGGTTCCAGGGTGTGCGGCTCATCAACGAGCCTCTCTCGATGTGCTTCGTCGGCTTCACCCTCAGAGAGCCGCGACGCGTGCTGGCAGCGGCTCGGACGTCGCTGCTTCTAACCGCGGGCGGGATGGCTCTGGTCGGGTTGGTGCAACAGGTGCTCGGTGTCAACCGACTGGTGCAGTACGGCTACACGTACGGGACGAACGTCCGCCAGCTCGGGAGCCACCTCCGAAGTTTCGGGACGCTCGACGATCCCTTCGTCTACGCGTCGTTTCTCCTGCTCGGCCTGGCGATCCTCGCCGCTTCGCCGCGGCTGCTCGCGCGGCACTGGGCCCTCCTCGGCCTCCTCTCCGCCGGGCTGCTCGTGTCGTACGTTCGGACCGCTGCGGTCGTCGCGCTTGCGCTCCTCGGCGTCGCTCTCGCGCGACGGGGCCGCAGCGCCGCTGCAGCCTTCATCGTCCTGATCGCGATCACGGCGGCCGCCGCGACGCTGATCAGTGCGTCGGGTCAGGCGCAGACCCAGACGGTGGCCGTGAATCCGACCACGTACCTGACGCTGAACGGGCGCACGAAGCTCTGGGAGTCGCAGCTCGGCCACTCCTCCAAATGGCCGTTCGGCCGTGGTGTCGGCGCGGTGGGGTCGGCCGCGGCTCGCGCGGAGCGCAGCCTCTCCGGGAAGGTGGTGATCGGGCCGGCCCGTAGCGGGACGACGGTCGTCGACTCGGGGTACCTGACACTGATCGCCGACGTCGGCCTGATAGGCCTGGCCGTCTTCCTGGTTCTCCTCTCCCGGCTCGTCTCGCTCGCGCGTCGCGCAGTCGCGATCGGTGTGGACGCGGGTTGGCTCGTCATAGCCGTCGTCTCGGTCTTTGCGCTGGATGCGCTCTCGCGCGAGGCATTCACGAGCTACCCGAGCTCCTATTTCACGTGGTTGTTGCTCGGCTTGGGCGGTGCCGTCTGCGTCACCGAGCGCCGCTCGCGCGGCATGTCGCCGGTGTGATCGACACGCACTCTCATGTGCTTCCGGGCGTGGACGACGGAGCCCGGGGCATTGGCGACGCGGTCGCCATGGCACGGCAGTTCGTCGACAGCGGCGTGACGGCTGTCGTGTGTACTCCGCACCTGTCGACGCAGTTCAGAGCTTCCACAGAGCAGGTGACGCGCGAGCTCGAGCGGCTTCGCACCGCACTGACCGATCTCGGGATCGACCTCGATCTGCGACTCGGCACGGAATTCACGACCACGACCGTTCGGACCGCGACACCGGCCGAGCTTGCGGAGCGGGCGATCACCGGGCGGTACGTCCTCGTCGAGCTCGTGTCCCGTACGAGCCGGGCGGATGCCGTCGCCGCAATCGAGGCCGTCCGCGCCGCCGGGCTCGACCCGATCGTCGCGCATCCCGAGCGCTGCGCGGCGGTTCAGCGCGAGCCGGCGATCGTCGACGAGCTCCGTTCGCGAGGCGCGCTCGTCCAGGTCGTCGGGCCGAGCCTGGTCGGGCGCGTCGCGGATGCCGTGCGTGCGAGCGCGTGGTCGCTGCTCGGGGACGGCCTAGTCGACCTCGTCGGCAGTGATGCGCACCGGCCGCTCAGTGCGTCGATCCGCCTTGACCTGCTCGCCGACCTGATCGTGCAGCGGATCGACCGCGCGACCGCCGAGCGCCTGCTCGCGGTGACGCCGGCGCGGCTGCTTGCCGGCTAGTCCTCGGAGGTGCGGTACCCGCGGAACAGCGCGGCTGCCGTGAGCAGGATCGTCTTCAGGTCGAGCCACGGGGACCAGTTCTCGATGTAGTAGTTGTCCCACTCGACACGATCCTCGAGGGAGGTTCGGCCGCGCAGCCCGTGGATCTGCGCCCAGCCAGTGATGCCGACCTTCACGCGGTGGCGGTCGTTGTAGCGGTAGACCTCTCTCGAGAACGTCTCGACGAAGGTGGGCCGCTCGGGCCGCGGGCCGACGATGCTCATGTCGCCCCTGACCACGTTCAAGAGCTGCGGGAGCTCGTCGAGCGACGTCTGCCGGATGAACCTGCCGATGCCGGTCCGGCGGTCGGTGCCCTCGATACCGCCCGGGCCGACGGTCGACGGATGGTGGTCGAGCTCGGACGGCTTCGGCTCGCTGCCGCGCATCGACCGGAACTTCAGCATCTCGAAGTGCGTGCCGTCCCGACCAACGCGCATCTGGCGGAACAGGATCGGCTTGCCGAGCGAGATCCGGACGGCGATGGCGATGACGATGAACGACGGGAGCAGCGCGATGAGGAACAACGTGGCGATCAGGCGCTCGGCCGCGTACTTGCACTTGAACCGCCAGCCGCGCGGATCGACCGGGTGCTTCGTGAGCAGCGGGATGCCGCCGAAGTATTCGAGCGTCAGACGGCCGTTGATCGACTCGTAGAGGCGCGGGACGGTCGAGACCGTCACGCCCAGCGCCTCGAAGCGGCGCACCATGTCGAGGACGACATTCGTGGGTGCGGTCGAGAAGGTGATGATCGCGTGCTGCACGCCGTGCGCGCGAACGACGTCCTCGAGGTCCCAGCTTGCGCCGAGCACCGGCAGGCCGATCTCGTCGCGATTCAGCGGCTCCTTGTCGAGGAACCCGATCGGGCGCAGGCCGTTGCCCGGCTGGGCGTTGAGACGGGACGCGACGAGCGCGCCGATCCGACCGGCGCCGATGATCAGCGTTGGCGCGCCGGAGACGCCCTGACGCGTGGCGGCGAGCCGGGCGCCCGAGCGACCCGCGGCGATGTAGACGGTCGCGAACCCGAACAGGCCTGCCACAAGTCCCGTCGTCGGATTACGGCCGAGTACGAGCTGTCCCGAGAGCGTGGCCATCGCAGCGATCGTCGTCGCAGTTGCGATGGTCCGGACCTCTTCCAGGATCTCGGTGCGAAGACGGGGCGCATAGGCCCGTCGGGCGGCGAGCTGGACGAGCACCAGGACCGAGAAGAAGACGCCCCACGGGATGAAGTCGTTCACGCCGCCGTTGTGAACCAGCTTCAGCCCGAGGAACGCGGCGGTGAGCGAGCAGGCGTCGAGGATCACACGGCGCCGTATCTGGTTGCCGCGAAGTGGGATGACGTACCGGCGCGACGGAGGCTGCGGCTGCTCCGCAGCTTCCTCCGGCTGCGAGGCGTCTTGGAGGATTGTGGTGCGCACGGTTACGTCACGATATCGGCGGAACGGATGGATTCTGGAGCTTTTTCCAGAAGCGACCGAACCTATGTGCATGATGCGCGTGGTGCCGCTTCTTCGATCCGGCCGCTTTCGCGCGGACGACCTCGGCTCCGCGTCGCGCGGCAGGTGGTGGCAGGCGCTCGTCGACGACCCGCGGCTCGTTGCCGCTGCCATCCCGGTCGCTGCGATCGGGCTCTTCGTCGTCAAGGGCGGCGGCTTCGAGTCGACGACCTTCTACCCGGTGTCGCTGCTCCTGCTCGGCCTGGTCGGAGTGATCGCCGTCATGCAGCTCCGTGCGGGGTATGCGCCGTCGCGCACGGCGACGGCGGCGATCGTCTGCTTAGCCGCGTATACCTGCTGGTGCTACGCGTCGATCGCCTGGAGCGCCGACCAAGGGACCGCCTGGGTCGGTGCGAACCGGACGACCCTCTACCTCGCGCTGTTCTCGTCGTGCGTCCTCCTGCCGTGGCGCCGGACGACGCTGGCTGCGCTCCTGTGTCTCCTGTCCCTGTGGATCGCGGCCGCCGGTCTGTGGGAGCTGGCGCAGGCGGCGAAGGATTCGAATCCGGACGACTACTTCCAGCTCGGACGGTTCGCAGCGTCCTACGGGTACCAGAACGTGGCCGCCGCGATGTTCCTGATGGCGTTCTGGCCGCTCGTCGCGATCGCCTCCCGGCGTGAGGTCACACCCGTCTTTCGCGCCGTCGCGATGGGCGGTGCATCGATGCTTCCGTGCCTCGCGCTGCTTGCGCAGTCGCGTGCGTCCCTGATTGCGTTCCCCGCGACCGCGGCCGTGTTCCTGCTGCTCGTCCCGCGGCGCGCACGGACGATCGTGACCCTCGTCGCACCGCTCGTGCTGCTGGCCTTCTTCCGTGGTCGTCTGCTCGACGTGTACCCCGCGATTCGAGACGGCCGCCACTTCCTGCCCGTGATTGCCGCCGCGCGCAACGGCGTCGAGCTGGCCGGCGCGATCGGCGTCGTGGCCGGCTTCGCCCTTGCGGCGGCGGACCTGCTTGTGCTGGGGCAGGGGGTGCGACGGGCGGCCGCAACGGCAGTGCTCGCAGTGGCCACGATCGCCGCCGCCGCCGGCCTCGTCGCCGGTGCGGTCTTCCTCCATCACCCGGTCGCACGGATCCACCACGCCTGGACGACGTTCAAGCATCCGGCGGAACAGCCTGTGTCCAACAGCTCCTACTTCTCCGCGGGCGTCGGCGGCAATCGCTACGACTTCTGGCGCATCGCGTGGAACGAGTTCAAGGCGCACCCGGTCGCCGGCGTCGGAGTCGACAACTTCCAACTCGACTACCTGCGCGACCGCCGGAGCTTCGAAGAGCCGCTCTATCCGCACAGCCTGGAGATCCGTCTGCTGTCGGAGACCGGCGTCGTCGGGGCCGCTCTCTTCGGCGCCTTCGCCGCCTTCGTCGTCGCCGCGCTCCGGCGGCTTCGACGCTTCCCGCCCGACCGGCGGGCACTCGCCGGCGCGGCCGTCACCGTGACCGTCTACTGGGTGATCCACGACTCGATCGACTGGTTCTGGGAGATCCCGGCCGCGGGCGGGTTCGCGCTCGTCGCGTGTGGCGCGGCGTTGTCGTTTCTCAACCCGCCGCGAGCGCTTCAGAAGGCCCGGCGCGTCGTGCGCCTCACGGCTCTGCCGGCGGTTGCGCTCCTCGTCGTCGCGGCGGCCGCCGCCGTCGTCCCCGCATGGTTGGCGGCCGAGGACATCGCGAGGGCGGCAGGCGGGTGGGGCGACGACCCGGAGCTCGCCTTCTCCCGGCTCGACTCCGCTCGGCGGCTCAATCCCGTCTCGAGCGAGCCCGATCTGGTCGCCGGCGCGATCGCGATTCGCCTCGGCGAAGACGGCCGGGCGGAAATGCTGTTCCGGCGGGCGCTGACGCGGCAGCCGCGTGACTGGTACGCACACCTCGAGCTGGCCGTGCTCGCGACCGACCGTCGCGCGTGGGGTGCCGCGCAGCGCGAGCTGACTGCGGCGCGCCGGCTCGATCCCCTCGAATACACGATCAGACTCGTCACCGCCGACGTCCGACAACGCCGACAGGTGAAGACGAGCGAGCTGGATCAGATCTTTCTCGAGCGGATCAGAAGATGAGGACCTGGACGAACGTCCAGGCTTCGACCAAGCCCGATTGACTCGGCACTGCGTAGGGTTACGCTTTAGTGGGAACGATCCACTCCGACCGAGTCCGTATGATTTGGGGGAGACACCGAAGAGGATCGAAACTGGGGAGGGGCTACACCATCGTGACGAAGACGCACCGCATCATCACATTCTTGGCGGTTCTCGCCATGGCAGCGCTGCTCGTGTCGGGCGCTGCGGCGAAGAAGCCGAAGGGCTACAACGGTATCGCCGGCGGCACGCAGGGCCTAGTCCAGAAGGGCGCCAAATCGAAGCCGACGAAGACGGTCGGTTCGTTGCCGTTCACGGGCATGGATCTCGGGATCTTCGCTGCGGGCGGCGCCGCACTGATCCTCGCGGGGTACTCGCTGAATCGCGCATCGCGCAAGCGCAGCTAGACCCCGAATCACCCCTTTCGTAGCCTCTGAGGGCCGGGCGGAGACGCCCGGCCCTCCTCGTTCTGGACCGGAGGACCTACCCCGAACGGGTGAGTCGAATGAGGTGGTTTTTACGTTCCCTTAACCCCCCGAACTAGGGAACACGGACGGCGGAATCGCGCCGATTGCGGGGGGTATGTCGAAACCCCGCCGCTTCAGCCGTCAGCTCCACCAACGTCTCCGCCAGTCCCCTCACCTCACCGCACTGCTCTTCTTGGGCCTCGCCGGTCTCCCGGTCGCCGCGTCCTCCGCGTCCGCTCCGGGCAGAGCCGCGCCGAAGAACACGACGCCGCCGGCGATCGCCGGGTCGGCGTCCGTGGGCGCCCAGCTCTCCGCGAGCCCCGGTGCGTGGGCGGGACCTTCACCGACCTTCTCGTTCTCGTGGCAGCGCTGCGACGCCTCTGGGGGCGCCTGCGCCTCCCTCGGCGCGAACGCCTCGACATACACGGCCGCGTCGGGTGACGCCGGCACGACTCTCCGCGTCGTCGTCGTGGCGACCAACAAGAACGGGTCGACCGCCGCGACGTCCGCGCAGACGGCGGTCGTGCAGAGCGGGGCCGCGGCGCCCCCGTCGCCGTCGACGTTCACGATCTCGCCGCTGCCGTCGATCTCCGGCACCACGCAGACGGGTCAGACCTTGACCGCGGCGAAGGGCAGCTGGACTCCGACGCCGAGCAACTACGCCTATCAGTGGTCGCGCTGCTCCTCGACCGGGGCGAGTTGCGCGCCGATCCCCGGAGCCACCGGGACGACTTATGCACTCACATCGGGCGACGCCGGCTCGACGCTGCGCGTCGGCGTGACCGGTTCGGCGAGCGGGGTCACCACGCAGACAGCGACGTCGGCGGCGACTGCCGTCGTGACGTCGGCGCCGGCTCCGGTTTCACCGCCGGCGAACACGGCTCTGCCCACCGTCTCGGGCACGGCGCAGGTCGGAAGCTCGCTCTCGTCCACGACGGGCTCGTGGTCGGGCAGTCCGACCGACTACGCGTACCAGTGGAAGCGCTGCGATACGTCGGGCAATGCCTGCGCCGACGTGAGCGGGGCGACCGGTTCGTCGTATACGCCCGTGTCGGCTGACGCCGGCAGCACGCTGCGCGTGACCGTTGCGGCGAGCAACTCGGGTGGGACGACACTGGCCGTTTCCGCGGCCACCGCGACCGTCGCGAATGCACCGTCCTCGCCGCCGCCGCCGCCGAGTGGGTCGTACTCGCGGTTCGGTGAGGCGGTGGGGTGGCAGCTCCCGTGGATGTCCGCCGCCGACCAGACGACGTACCTCAACTCGAGCCAGTCGATGGGAGTCGGGATCCTCCGCTTCGACATCAACTGGGTCTCGATCCAGGCCGGCGGGCCCACCAGCTACAACTGGGCTCCACAGGATGCCGTCGTCAAGGGCGCCCTCGCGCGCGGGATCCAGATCCTCGGTGACATCGCGTACACGCCGACCTGGGCGCGGCCGGCCGGAACGACGGACAAGTACGCACCGACGAACGTCTCCGACTACGGCAACTTCTGCAAGGCGACCGCACAGCACTTCTCGCCGATGGGCGTCCACGCGTATGAAGTCTGGAACGAGCCGAATACCGCCGGCATGTTCCAGCCCGCACCCGACGTCGTGAAGTACACGGCGATGCTGAAGGCCTGCTACACGGCGATCAAGTCGGTTGATCCGAACTCGACCGTGGTCACGGGGGGAACCGCCCCGGCGGGCAAGTACAACGCCTCGGGGTCGGCCTCGACCATCAACGGGATCAACTGGCTCGAGGGGATCTACGCCAACGGCGGCAAGGGATACTTCGACGCCGTCGGGCATCACCCGTACTCCTACCCGTACGACCCGTCCACGGTCGCGGACTGGAGCGCGTGGTACCAGATGTTCGGGACGACGCCGAGCCTGCGCAGCGTGATGATCGCGCACGGCGACGGGAACAAGCAGATCTGGGGAACCGAGTGGGGCATGCCCACGAGCGGGCCGAGCGGCTCGGGCTACGTCTCCGAGGCGACCCAGGCCTCGCAGACCGCCGAGGCGTACAAGATGTGGACGTCGTACAGCTGGACCGGCCCGCTCTTCATGTACGAGGGCCGTGACAACGGCACGGACACCTCGACGCGCGAGAACTTCTTCGGTGTTCTCCGCTACGACTGGTCGCAGAAGCCGGTGTTCGCGGCCTACAAGAGCGCAGCCGGTAAGTGACGCATCGTGTCCGGGGTGGAGTGACCCTCCACCCCGGACGCTAGGCTCACCGTCGATGGCGGGCGACGCGCGAGCCGTGGCAATCGTGCACTTCACCGAAGCCATGGCCACCGGCGTGCTCACCGTCGTTCGCGGGCTGGCAAACGACAGCGCGGGGCGTGGGTTCCCGACAACGGTCGTCTACGGCCGTCGGCCCGAGACCCCATCCGACCTTGCGGCCCGCTTCCACCCCGACGTCCGGCTGATCGAGGCCGCCGGCTTCGGGACCAGGTCGCTCCGGGGAGTGGCCGCGACCCTCAAGGCTGCGTCCGTGCTCCGCCGCGAGCTCGCACGGCACGAAGCGGGTGTGCTCCACGTGCACTCGACGTTCGCCGGCGTCGTCGGGCGATTGGTACCTCTTCGCCGAGGCTGGCGGCGGTTCTACTCCCCACAGGGGTACGCGTTCCTGAACCCGGACCATCCGATTCTCGTCCGAACCGCCGCCCAGACGCTCGAGCGCGTCCTCGGGCGCCGGGCGACCACGCTCACGGCCTCGGACACCGAGGCTGAGGTGGCGCGGCAGCGGCTCGGCCTCCGCCGTGTCGAGACCGTGCACAACGGCATCGCGGCGGCCCCGCCGCTCGGCCGCCCCGAGGACGACGCCTCGACCTCGCGCGTCGTGTTCGTCGGCCGGGCCGTTCCCGAGCGGCGCCCCGACCTGTTCGCGGCGATCGCGGGCAGGTTCCGCGAGCGCCCGGAGGTGTCGTTCGAGTGGGTCGGGGACGGCCCGCTGAAGTCCGAGCTCGAACGTGCCGGAGTCGAGGTCACCGGGTGGCTGACTCCGGAGGAAGTCGCGAAGAGACTTGCCGCGGCAGACGTCGTCATGCATCTCGCGACATTCGAAGGGCTTCCCCTTGCGCTTCTCGAGGCGATGCGCGCCGGCCGTCCGGTGATCGCGAGCAACCTCCCGGTGCTTCGCGAGGTGGGAGACGGCGTCTTCGACTTCGTCGAGGGGCCGGACGACGGCGCCGAGGCGGTCGAGCGCTTGCTCTCGGATCCCGACCTGCGTGCCGAGCGTGGCGCGGCGGCTGCCGGCCGTGTTCGGGAGCAGTACTCGATCGAGGCGATGACGAGCGCCGCGTATCGCGCCTACGGGCTCGAGGAAGCCGGCGGGTGAGCTTGGCTCGGGTCGGAGCCGCGCTGCGCTCGCCGCTCGCGCTGGTCACCCTCGCGTTCTTCGTCGCCCGTCTCCTGATCTCGTTCACCCGCACCGGCCCGCTCGTCGTCGCCGACGAGATCGGCTACCTGACCGGGGCGCGCGTCCTCGCCGGCGGCGTCCCGGGGCAGCTCACCCTCGCCGCGTTCACGCACGGTGGCTATTCGCTGGTCCTCGCGCCGGTCGTCGCGATCTTCGGCAATCCGCTGACGGCGTACGGCGTCGTGCTGGCCGTGAACGCTGCACTCGCTGCGTCGCTCGTGCCGCTGTTGTATGTGCTCGTCCGCACGCTCGTGAACGGAGATCGTCGCGCCGCGCTGCTGGGTGCGGCACTCGCCGCCGCGTACCCGGGCGTGACGATCCTCTCGCAGGTCGCGATGTCGGAGAACCTGCTCTATCCCCTGGTTGCGGCGTGGCTCGTCGCGGCGGCGAAGATCCTGGTCGAGCGCACGCGACCGGTGCTCTGGTCGGCCGTCTTCGGTGCGTTGACGGCGGCGCTGTTCGCGGCGCACGGGCGGCTGGTCGTGTCGTTGGTGCTCTGCCCACTCGTCCTTCTCGGTGCGCTGCGCGCCGGGATCCTGCGATCGCGCGCGGTCGTCGCGGGCTTCGCCGCTCTGGCGGCCGGGATCGTCGGCGAGCGCGCGCTCGACGGCTATCTGGCCGACCGCAGCTTCGGAGGCGGCGGGGACGAAGTGTCACAACGGCTCGACTTCCTGCACAACGCGCACGGCGCCTCGGTCGTGCTCCGCAACCTGTTCGGGCAGTCGTGGTACCTGTTGGTCGCCTCGCTCGGCCTGCCGGTCGTCGCGGTGATCGTCGTCCGCGCGAAGCGCGACCTTCTCCGTCCCGGCGCCCCGGCGGTGTCGGCGCTACTCGGCGCGACGACGGCGGGTCTCGTCGTGCTTTCGTCGATCTCGTTCCAGTTCGACTACCGGCCCGATCAGCTGGTCTACGGGCGCTATACCGAGATCGTCCTGCCGTGCATCCTCGCGGTCGCGATCGCGATCGTCCTCCCGGCGCTCGGGACCGTGCGCTATCGGTCGGTGATCGCCCTCCTCGGTGCCGCCTCGCTCGTCACCGCCGTGCTTCGGGCGACGTTGAGCCCGTCCGACCCGGCGAATCGCCTGGACGTCGCCGGGCTGCCTGCGCCGCCGTTCGACCTCCAGAGCGCCGCGCTCGTCCTGGCCGGCGTCGCCGCGGCCTTCTGGCTTCTGTGCCTCGTCCTTGCCGGTCGGCGCCGGCGGCAGTTCGCCTGGCTGGTCGTCGCAGTCGCTTTTGCGGCGCCGACCGTGAACTCGCTCCGGAACCCGATCCTCACGGGCGAGGACGCGGTGTACGGCGGCGGTTGGACGAGCCCGGGAGCGGCGGTCGACCAGAGCCTGCCCGTGGCCTACGACACGACGCACCCCGACCTGATCGGCCTCTATGCGTACCAGTGGTTCTTCGACCACGCGCGCTATCGCCTCGTCTCGGGCCGCCCGGCGCCGGGGTTCCGGGGGTACCTCGTCTCCGTCCAGGGACGCCGGCTCGGACGCGTCGTCTGGCGTGACCCGAACCGCGACCAGTCGATCTACGCCCTCGGCGGAGCGCCGTAGCGCGCGACGGCCTCGTCCCAGGCCGACGCAGCCGCGTCCTTCGTGACGTGCACGTCGAGCACGGCGGCGGTGGTCGCCCGGAACCGCGTCGAGTAGAAGTTGTGGTACACGAGGTCGCCGAAGACCGTGCCAACGTCACCCGGCCCGCGCTGCGACGTGACCTCGAAGAAGCGAACGCGGTCCCCCTCGGCGGCGGAGATCGCCTCCCCGACGTCGCCGGACGCGTCGCTGGTCGCAGTGCGCGGGACGTAGCTCGCCCGGAAGCTGTGGCCGCGCTCGACGAATCGCGCCGTGCGCATCGCGAGGCAGCACGGATGCACGTACTGCCGATTGAGGCGTGCGCCCGCGACCTCGGCGCCGTCGCGGAGCGCTCCGGTCAGCTCGTCGAGCCAGCCGTCGTGCAGGGGGAAGGCGTCGACGTCGAGCGCGACGACGTACTCCGTACGGGCCCGCAGGAAGCCGCTGTCCATGGCGATCTCGTG
>DASXDB010000111.1:0-2893 GCA_036490895.1 Gaiellaceae bacterium | reverse complement strand
GAGGGTTCCTCCATCGTCCGGGGCGGCGATGCTTACCGAGCCGCCGTGTGCCTCGGCGACCTGGCGGACGATGGCGAGGCCGAGCCCCGAGCCCGGCAGCGTGCGGGCGCCTGCGGCTCGGTAGAAGCGGTCGAAGATGTGGGCGCGGTCTTCCGGGGGGACCCCTGGGCCGCGGTCGCGGATCGCAACCGTGCCGTCGGCGACGAGCACGTCGATCGGCGCGTGCGGCGGGCTCCACTTGACGGCGTTGTCGAGCAGGTTCGCGATGGCGCGCGTCAGATCGCCGGTCGCGCCGAGCACCGTCGACGGGCGCAGCGTGGTCCGGAAGCGGTGTCCGATGCGCCGCTCCGCGGCGCTGACGGCGTCGGCGGCGATCTCGTCGAGCTGTACCGGTTCCAGCTCGGGCCGGTTGGCATCACCGCGGGCGAGGGCGACGAGCTCATCGATGAGGTGCGTCATCTCCCCGAGCTCCCGTCGGGCGGCATGGACACTCTGCATGCGCTCGTCGACGTCGAGGTCTGGATGACGCTCGAGGATTTCGAGGTTCGTGTTGGCTGTCGTCAGCGGCGTGCGCAGTTCGTGCGACGCGTCGGCGACGAGCTGGCGTTGTGCGGTCAGCGACTCGCGCAACGCTTGAAGCATTGCATTGAAGGCCCGTGCGAGCCGGCCGAGCTCGTCGGTGCGGCGGTCGTCGGTGCGGGAGTTGAGGTCTCGGGTCGTCGTGATGCGCTCGACGTCGGCGGTCAGGTGCGTGACCGGTCGCAGGACAGCGCGTGCGACGAGTAGCGCGAGCGCTCCGGCAGCCGCGATCGCGATCGCGGAAATTGAGATGAACAGGAGCCGGATCCAGTGGAGGGCGCCGTCGACGTCGCTCAGCGAGCGCGCGACCTCGACCGCGCCTGTTCCGGCCGGGGCCACGTAGATCCGCAGGTGCGCGCCTGCGACCGTCGTATCGATGAAAAACGGTGGCCGTGTCCCGCGCGCGACGGCGAGCGCATCGCTCGCCGGAAGCCTCACGTGCTCACCGGGGATGAGCGTCACCTTGCCGTCCTTGGCGACGAACTGGACGTAGCCGGTCGCCTCGCCGACGCGTGCCGGTGGGACTGCGAACCCGGGGGTTCGGCGGCTGCGGCGGGCGGCCGGCGAGAGCCGCGGCGCCACGCGCGCGATCGATGCCGCCCGCGTCCGCAGGGAACCGTCCAGCTGACGGACGAGCTCGCGGTGGACGAGCACGTACGCCGTCCCGAGCGCCATGACGATCGAGGCGGCGACGAGTGCGGCGCTCCCGACCGCGAACCGCGACCGCAGCCTCAACTCGCCTCCCGCAGCGCGTAGCCGATGCCGCGGACCGTTTGGATCAGCCGCGGCTCGCCGTCGGCTTCGAGCTTCAAGCGCAGCGAACGGATGAAGACGGCAAGCGAGTTGGACGCGTACTCGACGTCGTAGCCCCAGACCCGCGCCACGATCGCGACACGATCGAGGGCGATGCGCGGGTTCTGCATGAAGAACTCGAGCAGCGCGAACTCCATGCGCGTAAGCGTCAGCTGACGTGATCCTCGATAGGCGTGCCGCTGCTCGGTGTCGAGTTCGAGGTCGGCGTAGCGCAATGTTCCCTGACCGCCCGGTGTCCGTCGGACGAGAGCGCGCAGCCGTGCCAGCAGCTCGGCCACGGCGAACGGCTTTCCGAGGTAGTCGTCGGCACCGGCGTCGAGACCAGCGACGCGATCGCCCACATCGTCTCGTGCCGTCAACATCAGGATCGGCAGATCGCTCTGCTGTCTGATGAGCCGGCATGCTTCGATGCCGTCGAGGATCGGCATGAGCAGGTCGAGCACGACGATGTCCGGCGCGACGCGCGCGAAGCGCGCGACGGCATCGGCGCCGTCGACCGCCGTCTCGACGAAATACCCCTCCAGACGGAGCGCACGCGACAGCGTCTCCCGCAGAGCCTGGTCGTCGTCGACGAGCAGAACGCGCGGGAGCATTTCCTCAGCTTCCGGCCGCTGGCGCGCTCCCGTTCGTCGGCCGGTACTTGGCGCAGGCCGACGCGGCCTTGGCGAAGGTCGCCGAGGTGTTGGACGTCGAGCCGAACGTCACCCCGTGCTGTTTCAGGCATTGAGTGTACTTCGCGAACGCGGGATTCGACTGGCCGCGCGGGGCGCCTGAACCACGCGCCGGAAGCGTCCCCCGGCACGCGGTGAACGCCTGGCGCTGCTTGGAGGTCAGTTGGCTCAGGCCGCCCTGCCCCGGCGTGGGACGTCCGCTGGGAGCCGTGACGCCATGCGCCGCCAGGCAGCTGCGAAAGGCGGCGTTGGCCGTCTGACCGTTGGCGCCGCCGTTCGTTGTCGTCGTTGACGGCGCGGACGAGCCGCTGCTCGACGAGCCGCAGCCCGCAGCGAGCATTGCGACGAGTCCGACGAGGCAGGCGAGGACGACGATACGGATGCGCGCCTCAGCCATTGAAGCCTCCGATCGTGACCTGGCGGGCGGTGTAGCTTCCATCGCCGGCCGCCGTTCCGACGACCGTCACCGTGCTGCCGGGATGAATCGACGTTGCGGTGCCGCTGACGGTCTTGGTGACGACTGACGTTGGGGTGGTATGGACGAGCAGCGTGTTTCCGGATGCGCTCGTCACGTAGAGCGTCGAGCCCTTGATCAGCGTGACGGTTCCGGAGACACCGGTGCTGCCGCCGCCCGCTGCGCCACCGAATGCTCCGCGGCCGCCCAGGCCGGTGAAGCCTGCGGCGGCGCCGCGGACGGCCGCGAATGCGCCGCCGGTTGTCGATGCGGGGGTTGCCCCCCAGTGTTTCTGAACTTCGACGCCGCCAATGAAGACGGCCGCCGCGGCGACGAGAAGCGCCAGTGCGAGCGTGAGCCTCGGCAGCCGTTTGCG
>DASXDB010000110.1:0-2968 GCA_036490895.1 Gaiellaceae bacterium | reverse complement strand
GGCCTTCTGCTCCGGCATGTAGGCATGGTTCTGGCTGCACGTCTGGAAGTCCTGACGGTCGATCCGGAACGGCTGCACCGAGTTCGGGTTGTTCGCACCCTGAAGCGACTCGTCGATCCCGTTCACGGTCGGCGTGTCCTTCGCCGCCGTGAACGACGGCTCGCCCGACGGGTTCGCCGCGTTCGGATAGGTGGCGAAGTAGTGGTCGAACGAGACGTTCTCCTGGAAGATCACCACGGCATGCTTGATCGGCGTCGTCGTGTCGTTGTCGGGCGATTTGGTCTTGTCGGCGATCGCCGACGAGCCGACGACCGCTGCGGCGCCGATCGCGCCTGCGAGCGTGCAGGCGAGCACGGCGGTCCGGAAACCAACCCGTTCCTTGCGGAGCCTCATGAATCTCCCCCACTGGTATCCGGCACGCCGACGGGACGTCGGCGCACCGCTGCGACCCTATGGAGGCGAGACCGCGTAATGGGCAACGGTGACGTATCGATGAGGTTTCGGTCCGGCAAACGCCTCCTGCTCGTCGCGGTCGTGTTGCTGACCGCGTGCGGCAGCCGGCACTCCGCTTCGCCTGCGACCGTCGCGCGCACGTGGAGTGCGGCGCTCGATCGCGCCGACGACGCTGCAGCCGCAAGCTGGCAGCAGACGTTTCCGCCCGCCGGGCAACCCGCCCCGACAGGCAGCGGGCCTTCGATCTAGCTGGTGACTTTCGCTTCCGGCTCGAGCTTGTAGCCGACGCCGAAGCGCGTCTGGATGAACGAGTGCCGTGACGCGTTGCGATCGATCTTCTGGCGCAGCCGGCGAACGAACACGTCGACGGTGCGATCACGATGCGTCTCGCGTCTCCCCCACACCTTCTGCAGCAGCTCGTCGCGGGTGACGACACGGCCGCGGTCGAGCGCGAGTGTGTAGAGCAGCTTGAACTCGGTCGGCGTCAGGTCGGCGCTGCGGCCGTCGACGAACGCCTGCACCTCGCGTGGGTCGATGCGGAGCTCTTCGATCTCGATCGGGTCGCCCCGCCGCTCTTCGGCAGGACGCACGCCTCGCCGCGCGGCTGCCCCGACGCGCGCGACCAGCTCGCGCATCGAGAAGGGCTTCACGAGGTAGTCGTCGGCGCCGATCTCGAGCGCATGCACACGGTCGTGCTCGGTGCCGCGTGCCGACACGACGACGATCGGCGTGCCGATCCCTTCGGCGCGCGCGGTCTCGATCAGCTTCCACCCGTCGAGCTCTGGGAGCATCAGGTCGAGCACGCACACGTCGGGGTTCTCGAACCGCAGGCGTGCGAGCCCGAGCTCGCCGCGACCGACCACGACCGGATCGAACCCCGCCGCGACGAGATGGCGCGCCATCCCGTCGGCAATGACATTGTCGTCCTCGACGATCAGGATCTTGGCCATGGCGCAAGCGTAGAACGCAGCCCGGTAGGTTCCGGGTTTCGGAATGGTGACACTCTGGTGAATCGTCGTGAAGACGGCTGGACGAATCGCGAGGATGGCGCGGACATGGACACCGCCCACGGCCGTTTCGACGAGCTTCGCACCGGCTTCACCGCCGCCGTCTCGCACGAGCTACGGACGCCGCTGGCGCGCATCCTGGCGCTCCTCGACACCGCCGACCTGCCCGGTGCCGACGTGCACGAGTTGATCGCGCAGGCCCGCATCGAGGTCGAGGATGCAGGGGCCCTGATCGACGAGATCCTGTTCCTCTCGGAGCTCGAGAGCGGGCGCGAGGTGGTTGCGCTCGGGCACACCGCGGCGCTGCCGGTGCTCAAGGACGTGATCGCAGGCCTCGACGACACCGCGGCACGAGCGGGCGTGACTCTCGGGGCGGACGGCGACACGGAGGCGGAGGTGCCGTTGCGGCCGCGCATGCTGCGGATCGTCGCGGAGAACCTCGCCGAGAACGCCATCAGGTACTCGGGTCACGGGGCGCAGTTCACGTTCAACGTCTCGCGCGCCGGCGACTTCGTCGTCATGACGGCTGCGGACGACGGCGTCGGCGTCCCACCGGCGGCGCTCGAACGCCTCTTCGAGCGGTTCTACCGCGCCGACGCGGCGCGCACCACCCGCGGAACAGGCCTCGGCCTCGCGATCGTGAAGCACATCGTCGTCGCCGCGGGCGGGGACATCGACGCGGACGGAGGCCCCGGTCGGGGCCTCCGCATCCGCGCAACGTTCCCCGGTTAGAGCCGGGCTACGACTGGACCTGCTTCAGGGTCCTCTCGGCTGCGACGAGGACCTTCTTGTTCGTCGACAGCTTCGCGAAGGTGAGCTTGGCCGCGAACTGCGAGCCCTGGCCCTGCGTCAGCGCCCAGAAGATCATCCTCCGCAGCTCGGCTGCGTGCGCGCTCTTCTTGTGGACGATCACGTATGTGTACGTGCTGATCGGGTATGCCAAGGCCGCCGACTTCGGCGGGTTCACGATGTGGAGCTCGTTGTTCGCCGGCACCGTCGTGAACGCCGTCGCCGCGGCTTCGATCCGCCGGAGGCTCGGGAACAGGAACTTCCCTGCCCTGTTCCGGACCGCCGCGAACTTGATGTGGTTCTTGATCGCGTAGGCGACGTCGACATAGCCGATCGTGCCGCTCGTGCGTGTGATCAGGCCGGCGACGCCCGACGAGCCCTTGGCGCCCTGCCCCGCGGGGAAGGCAGGCTGCGTCGACGTGCCGATCTTGGTCTTCCAGCTCGCGTTCACCGACGACAGGTAGTCCGTGAAGTTGTAGGACGTGCCAGAGCCGTCCGAGCGGAAGACCGGCGTGATCTTCAGGTCCGGCAGGTTCGCGCCCTTGTTGAGCGCCGCGATCGCGGGGTCGTTCCAGTTCGAGATCGTGCCGAGGAAGATCTTCGAGATCGTGTTGCCGTCCAGATTGATGTGCGCGGGAGCCCCCGGCACGTTGTAGGCGACCGCGGTCGCGGAGAGCGCCCACGGGATCTGGATGCAATCGGGGCACGCGGACTGCTGC
>DASXDB010000109.1:0-6724 GCA_036490895.1 Gaiellaceae bacterium | reverse complement strand
GATGTACGGGCTCGTGCTGGTCGTCGGCGATGCGATCGAGCGCATCGGCCGGCGGCGTTCGATGGTGATCGGCCTCGGCGTGATCGCGCTCTCGAACGCGGGCATGGCGTGGTTCGGCTCGATCGCAGGCATGAGCCTCGCAATGTTCGGGCTCGGCCTCGGCTGGTGCCTCTCCTACATCGCCGCCACGACCGAGCTCGTCGACCTGGCCGGGCCGTCGGAGCGGGGGCGGCTCGTCGGGCTCTCCGATCTGCTGTCGAGCTTCGGCGGCGCCGGGCTCGCCCTGGCCGGCGGCGTGGTCTATACCGGCGCCGGCGGCTCGGTCCCCCTGGCCTGGTTGGCGACGGGCCTGGCGGTCTTCGCCTGCGCCTGGGTGGCGGGAAACCGGGTCGGCCCGGCAAATCCCGCCTTGGCGGACTAGGAGGCCCTCGACCCCCGAAGCTTGTGCCGCTCGGCCGCGCTCGGCAGCGTGCCGCCGATCACGCCCGATCGGCGAAGCGTCGGGGATCGAGAGCCTCCAGCTGGTACCATTGCCGCCCGGCGGACGCTTGGTCCGCCGTTTCTCCGTATGAAGACCTACAGCGCCAAACCGGGCGAGATTCAACGCGACTGGCTCGTCGTCGACGCCGAGGGGAAGACCCTGGGCCGCCTTGCGACCGTGATCGCGGAACGCCTGCGGGGCAAGGGCAAGCCGACATTCACGCCGCACGTCGACACGGGCGATTTCGTCGTCGTCGTCAACGCCGAGAAGATCGCGGTCACGGGGAAGAAGCTCGACGAGAAGATGTACTACCGGCACTCCGGCTACCCGGGTGGTCTGCGGCAGCGCTCGCTGCGCGACCAGCTCGACAGGCAGCCCACCGAAGTCCTTCGCAAGGCCGTCAAGGGCATGCTCCCGCGCAACAAGCTCGGGCGCGCCCAGCTGACGAAGCTCAAGATCTACGCCGGCCCGGAGCATCCGCACGAGGCCCAGGCCCCGACTCCCCTCGAGGTGTAAGCAGAATGGCGATTCCCGCTCAGTATCTCGGCACCGGCAAGCGCAAGACGTCGGTCGCGCGCGTGATCCTTCGCCCGGGCAGCGGCGCGACCTGGGTGAACGGCAAGTCGCTCGACCAGTACTTCCCGCGCATGGTCCACCGGATGCTCGCGACCTCGCCGCTCAAGACGGCAGGTCTCGAAGGCCAGTACGACCTGCGTGTGCGCGTGCACGGCGGCGGCCCGTCGGGCCAGGCGGGCGCGGTTCGTCACGGCATCGCCCGCGCGCTCGTCGAGGTGAACCCCGAGCTCCGCGTCCCGCTCAAGCGGGCCGGCTTCCTGACGCGCGACGCGCGCCAGGTCGAGCGCAAGAAGGCCGGCCTCCACAAGGCCCGCAAGGCGCCGCAGTTCAGCAAGCGGTAGCCAGGCCCCCCGCGTGGCTCGGAGGTACTTCGGCACCGATGGTGTCCGCGGAGTCGTGGGCGAGTTCCTCACCCCCGAGCTCGTCGAGCGTCTCGGCCGCGCGGCCGCGACGTGGACGGGTGCGGCGAAGGTCTTCGTCGGGCGCGACACGCGTGCGTCGGGTGTGGCGCTCGAGGAGGCGTTTGCGCGCGGCGTCGTGTCGATCGGCGGCGACTGCATCCTCGGCGGCGTCCTGCCGACACCGGCGGTCGCGCTGCTCGCGCTCGACCTCGGTGTCGTCATCTCCGCGTCGCACAACCCGCCGGAGTACAACGGCGTCAAGTTCTTCGACTCGAAGGGCCACAAGCTCTCGGACACGTCGGAGGAGCAGATCGAGGAGCTGCTCGCTGCCTCGCCCGGCATCGATCCGGGCCGGATCGAGCACGTCGAGGTCGCAACCGACTCGTACCTCACGCACATCCATGAGCGGTTCGGCTCGGACCTCACCGGCTTGAAGGTCGTCGTCGATTGCGCGAACGGCGCGTACTCCGGTCTTGCACCGTCCGCGTTCTCACGCTGCGGCGCCGAGGTGTACGCGATCGGGGACACGCCGGACGGTGAGAACATCAACGTCGGGTGCGGCGCCACCGATCTTGCCTTGCTGCAGCGAACCGTGCTCGAGCTCGGCTACGACCTCGGCATCGCGTTCGACGGCGACGGCGACCGCATGCTCGCCGTCGACGAGCGGGGCGCGGTCGTCGACGGCGATCAGATCGTCGCAATCCTCGCGCTCGACCAGGGCGTCGACCAGGTTGCGGTCACCGTGATGACCAACCTCGGGTTTCACGCGCTGATGAACGAGCACGGAATCCGCGTGCACACGACCGACGTCGGCGACAGGTATGTGCTCGAAGCGTTGCAGCGCGAAGGCGCGCTCCTCGGCGGCGAGCAGTCGGGCCACATCATCTTCCTGCGCGACCACGTGACGGGCGACGGCCTCGCTGCCGGGCTGCTGCTCTGCGGGGCGCTGAAAGGACGTCCGCTGGGCGAGGTTGCCGGAGTCATGCCGCGGTATCCGCAGGCAAAGGAGAACGTCCGTGTCGCCGAGAAGGACCTGACGCGGGAAATCGTGAGCGCAGTCGAGAAACTGAACCGTGAGTGGGCCGGCAGCGGCCGCATTTTGGTCAGACCGTCCGGGACCGAGCCCTTGATCCGCGTCCTGGCGGAGGCGGAGGATGAGGCGGTGGCGCAGAACGCCTGTGCTAGCATCGCCTCCCTCGTACGACGAGAGCTCGGCTGACCCGTCCCGACGCGGGGACGGGGATCACATCAGCCGGGCTTTTGCCATGCCGAGTGTCTGACACCGAGAGTGTCAGACACCGGAAAGGAGCCTGAATGTGCGGAATCATCGGATATGTCGGCCACAGGGCCTCGAAGCCGCTCCTCCTGCAGGGGTTGAAGCGCCTCGAGTATCGCGGGTACGACTCGGCCGGCATCGCGCTGCTCGAGGAGGACGGCCTCGACTACACGCGTGCGATCGGGCCGCTCGACAACCTCGCCGCCGCGACCGGGACCAACCGCTCCACGTCGACCACCGGGCTCGGCCACACCCGCTGGGCGACGCACGGCGGCGTCACCGAGGCGAATGCGCATCCGTTGACGGCGTGCGACGAGCGCAAGCTTGCGATCGTCCTGAACGGGATCGTCGAGAACTACCGCGAGCTCCGCGAGGTGCTGATCGACGCCGGCCACACGTACACGTCCGAGACCGATGCCGAGACGATCGTGCACCTGCTCGAGGACGCGTATGACGGCGACCTCGTCGCGACCGTTCGCGCGGTGTACCCGAAGCTCGAAGGACACTTCACGTTCGTCGTCATCCATCACGATCACCCGAACCATCTCGTCGGCGTCCGTCATCAGACGCCGATGGTCGTCGGAGTCGGCGAGGGCGAGAACTTCCTCGCCTCGAACCTGGCAGCGTTTCTCGCGGAGACGCGCCGCGTGCAGTTCCCGAACGACGGCGAGATCGTGTCGATCACGCCCGAGGCCGTCGAGATCGTCGACGTAGTGACGGGAGACGTCGTCGAGCACGACATCGTCGAGATCGACTGGGACGACGCGGCCGCGGAGCGCTCAGGCTACGAGACGTTCATGCTCAAGGAGATCTACGAGCAGCCCGAGGGAGTCGCCGAGACGATCGGCGACCGTGTCCGCCACGGCCATCTCGTGCTCGAAGGGCTCGGCATGACGGAGGAAGAGCTCGAGCACCTGCGTCGCATCGTGATCGTCGCGTGCGGCACCTCGTACCACGCCGGAGTCGTCGGGCGGTACGCGATCGAGGAATGGGCACGCGTTCCGGTCGAGCCGGACGTCGCGAGCGAGTGGATCTACCGCAACCCGGTGATCGATCCCGGCACTCTCGTGATCGGCATCTCGCAGTCCGGCGAGACACGCGACACGATCCAGGCGATGAAGCTCGCGCGCGAGCAAGGCGCGCGCACCGTCGCCATCACCAACATGATGGGCTCGCAGATCACTCGCGAGGTCGACTCGGTGCTGTATACGCGCACCGGCCTCGAAGTCGGCGTCGCCGCGTCGAAGACGTTCACGGCACAGGCGGCGCTGCTGCTCCTCATCGGCCTGAAGCTCGCCCAGTGCCGCGGCACGCTGCCGGAGTCGGAGATCGAGTTCATCCTCGACGAGGTCTACGACCTTCCGGAGAAGATGCAGAGATTCCTCGACGGCGACCACCCGATCGAAGAGATCGCGCAGCGGTTCCAGGACCGGCCGTTCTTCCTCTATCTCGGGCGTCACATCGGGCTGCCCGTCGCGCTCGAGGGCGCCCTGAAGCTGAAAGAGATCTCGTACATCCCGACCGAGGCGTACTCCGCCGGCGAGATGAAGCACGGCCCGATCGCGCTGCTCGAGGAAGGGACGCCGGTCGTCGTCGTGGCGACGCGCATCCATGTCTACGACAAGATCGTCTCGAACATCCAGGAGACGCGCGCCCGCGGCGCACACGTGATCGCGATCGCGACCGACGGCAACGAGGACATCCAGCATCACGCCGACGACGTGATCTACGTGCCGAAGTCGCCGGCGTTCATCCAGGCCGCGCTCGCGATCCTGCCGCTGCAGTTGCTCGCCTATCGCATCGCGCGCCTGCGTGGCCTGAACGTCGACCAGCCGCGCAACCTCGCGAAGACCGTCACGGTCGAGTAGTCGCCACCGCTGCTTCGACGAAGGCACGCGCGGCCGGTGAGTAGTACCGGTCGCGGTGGCGTGCGATCGCGATCACACGGGGCGGAATGTCCTCGAGGTCGCGCACCACGACTCGCGGATCGCCGATGTCGACCGTGAGCCGCGGCTGGATTGCGTTGCCGATCCCGGCGGCGACGAGACCCTGAACCGTGCCGTTGTCGTTCGTGCGGAACGCGTAGCGCGGCTCGACGCCTGCGGCACGCAGGACTCCTTCGATCGAGTCGCTCGAGCGGTGCGCCTTGAAACCGATCAGCCGCTCGGTGCCGATCTCGGCGAGCGACGGCGGCTCCGGCGCCATGGCGAAGGGCGAGCCGGCAGCGACGACGAGGACGTACGGATCGTGGACGAGCTCGCTCGTCTCGAGCGGCGCGTCCGACACCGGAAGCGCAACGAAGCCGACGTCGAGCTCGCCGCGCTCGATCGCCTGCTCCACCTCTTCGTCGTCGAGCTCACCGATCTCCACGTCGACGCCGGGCCAGGCGGACGAGAAGCGGCGCATGACAGCGGGGAGGAGGCGGGCGCCCGCCGACTGGAAGGTACCGACACGCAGCGTCCCGACCTCCCCGGCCTGGAGCGCCTGCAGATCCGCCTGCGCGGCCTGCAGACGGGAGACGATCGAGTCGGCGTGGCGGAGCAGCAGCTCGCCCGCCTCGGTCAGCGAGATCGGCCGGGGGCCGCCCGGCCGCTCGACGAGCCGCTCGCCGACGATCCGCTCGAGCGTCGCGATCTGCTGGCTCACCGCCGACTGCGTATAGCCGAGCCGCTCGGCGGCACGACCGAACGAACCCTCGCTTGCCAGGGCCTGCAAGGCGGCGAAGTGCCGCAGCTCGACGCCCAACCAACTATCAGGTTCCATAATGAACATCAGCATTATAACGATTTGCGCTGATAGTCCCTGCTCAGCGACACTAAGCCCATGACCGCTTTCGCCATCGTGATCGGGATCCTGGCGCTCTTCGTGCTCTCCGCCTGCTTCGGCGCGGACAGCCGCGTCGACCGCCCGGGCCGCCAGCTCTAAAGCCGCGGACGGACCTGCCACGGCGCCGGCGCCGTAGGCACGGGCGAGATGGCTCGTTCCTGGTTCGCCGTGCTCGTCGGCGCCTCCGCCGTCGCCGCGTTCGCCATGCCGAACGCCGCGAGCGGGACCGACTGCACCGCGGGCGAGACCAAGGCTGACCTTTGTCGCCTTCGTCCAGGCCTTCAACACCGGCGACCGCGCGGCACTCGACCGGCTCGTCGCACCCGCTCCGTCCTTCGTCTGGTTCTCCGTCAGCGGCGCTGGGCGCCGGCTCGGCGACCGCTCGAAGGTCCGCTCGACGCTCGCCCGGTACTTCGCCGTCCGCCACGCCCTGCGCGACCAGTTTCGGGACGCGACGTTCGAAGGCGGCCGCCACGGCCAGTTCCGGTTCCAGGCTCGGCGCGGCCCCCGAGCGTCGGCTGCGGCGGCTGTGTCCAGACCGAGAGCTGGGCGTCGTCGATCCCGTACCGCGACGCGGCGAACCAGCTTCCGCCGCACCGAACGATGGCGGCGCTTCCTCGCGGCGGCGTCATCGTCCACGTCACGCGGTCGTGGGAGCCGTCGGTGCCCGCCTGGGTCCACCAGTCGCACCCGCTGCGCATCACGGGCGCGCTCCGTCACCTGATCCGTGCCGTCGGCGGCGCAGATCAGGACCGCGCAGAAGGAGCTCGACCGCGCCGTCTTCGCGCCCTGGCGCATCGGCATGCGCTGAGTCTGTGGTAGTCAGAGCCCATGTGGCTGTGGGACGGGCTCGCGAATGCGCTGCGCATGGCGTGGGAGGTCTGGTGGGCGCTCGTGCTGGGATTCGCGGTCTCCGGGATCGTCCAGTCATGGGTCCCGCGCAAGCGGCTGCAGTCGGCGCTCGGCGGCCGCGGGCCGCGGGAGGCGGCCCTCGCGACCGGCCTCGGCGCTGCGTCGTCGTCCTGCTCGTACGCGGCGATCGCAATCGCGAAGTCGCTGTTCGAGAAAGGCGCGAGCCTCGTGTCTGCGATGGCGTTCCAGTTCGCGTCGACGAACCTCGTCTTCGAGCTCGGGATCGTTCTGTGGCTGTTCATCGGCTGGCGG
>DASXDB010000108.1:0-8478 GCA_036490895.1 Gaiellaceae bacterium | reverse complement strand
CGGAAGGCATCGTAGACGCGTCGAACCGCTCGACCGGCTGCTGGGTAGTGTCGCGAGAGATGGGCAGCTTCGTGATCGGGCGGATTGCCTCGTACATCCTCCTGTTCTTCGCGGTGACGCTGCTCGTCTTCGTGGCGTTCTTCGTGATGCCCCGGAACGACTCGGGGTTCGCGCGCCGGACACCGGCCGAATATCGGCTCCACGGCGGCATGATGGGCGAGTACGCCCACTACGTGTGGCGTTTTGTCCGCCACGGCGACCTCGGCCGCTCGTACGGGACGCGCGAGAAGGTGACGACCCGGCTCATCCAGGCCGCTCCGGTGACGCTTTCGCTCCTCGCCGGCGGTCTCGTCGTCTGGCTGCTGATCGCGATCCCGCTCGGGTTGATCGCCGCCCTGCGACCGCGGTCGCTGCTCGACCGAGGATCGTCGTTCGCCGTGATCCTCGGGCTGTCCATTCACCCGGTGCTGCTTGGCCTCGTCCTCAGCTACGTCTTCGGCCACCGGTTCAACGTGCTCCCGGCGCACGGCTACTGCAGCGTCAACAACGTCTCGACGGGCTGCGACGGCCTCGGGCGCTGGGCGGAGCACCTGATCCTGCCGTGGATCACTTTCGGAGTGGTGAACGCAGCCCTCTTCACGATGATGATTCGTGCGCTCGTCATCGAGGAGCTCGGCCACGAGTACGTGCGCACCGCGAGGGCGAAGGGCGTCGGTCAGGGCCGCATCGTGCGCGCACATGTGCTCAGGAACGTGAGCTTGCCGCTTGCGACGATGATCGGCATCCAGGCTGCGACATCGCTCGGCGGCGTCGTGTTCATCGAGACCGTCTTCGACCTGCCCGGGCTCGGCGGCATGTTGCGCCGCGGGGCGCAGCAACGTGATCTTCCACTCACCGCAGGCAGCGTTCTGTTCCTTGCGCTCGCGATCATGGCGCTGAACCTGCTCGTCGACATCCTGTATGGCCTGCTCGATCCACGCATTCGCACGGCGGCGCGAACCGCAGTATCGTGAGCCGGTGGAGCAAGCTGGGCTCAACGCGGACGAGCTCGAGCAATTGCGGCGATGGGGTGCGGGCCTGCAACAGGACTCGCGCCTCGAAGTCTCCGCTGCAGGTCGCGCAATCGTGCTGCTGATCGAGGAGATCGAGCGACTCCACGTGCTCGTGTGGGATCACCGGCTCTATCCGCCGGGCGAAGAGGACTTGCCGGTCACCCTCGCGCACCGGCTTCGCCACCGGCTCCGTCCACAGTCGGAGCCTACGGACTGAGGCGGTTTCCACAGCTAATCCACAGGGCGTGAAGGTCGCGCACAATGCAGGGCGATGGAGCGGGGTCTACGAGGGAACGTCGGTCGGCTGAGGCGGCTTCAAGCCGTCACCGACGCGGCGCTCGCGCACCTCGAGGTCGAAGAGCTTCTCCGGGTGCTGCTGCCGCGGATCCGCGACATCCTCGAGGCGGACACCTGCGCCGTCCTGCTCCTCGACGAGGAGAGCGATGAGCTCGTCGCCCGGGCCGCGGTCGGGATCGAAGAGGAGGTCGAGGCGGGTGTGCGGATCCCGGTCGGCGGCGGCTTCGCGGGCCGCGTCGCCGCGCGCAAGCAGCCCGTGATTCTCGACGACGTCGACGAGGCTGAGGTGCTCAACCCGATCCTCCGTAAGAAGGGGATCAAGTCGATGCTCGGCGTGCCCCTGCTCGTGGCGGGTGCGGTGATCGGTGTGCTTCACGTCGGCACGCTCGAGCGACGCCGGTTCGAGGCAGACGATGTCGACCTGCTCCAGCTGGCGGCCGACCGCGCCGCGGTCGCCATCGAGCACGCCAGGCTCTTCGAAGCGGAGCGGCGGGCGCGTCAGCGGATCGAGCACGTGCAAGCGGTCACGGATGCTGCTCTTGCGCACCTCGAGGTCGACGAGCTGCTCGACGTGCTGCTTCCCCGCATTCGCGACATCCTCGCGGCGGACACGTGCGCGGTACTGCTGCTCGACCGCGAGACCGACGAGCTCGTCGCCCGCGCGGCGCCGGGCATCGAGGAGGAAGTCGTTGCCGGCGTCAGGATCCCGATGGGCGGCGGGTTCGCGGGGCGCGTCGCTGCGACGAAGAGGCCGGTGATCATCGACGACCTCGCGACCGCCCACGTCCTGAACCCGATCCTGCGCGAGAAGGGCATCGAGTCGATGCTGGGTGTCCCGCTCCTCGTCGCGGACGACGCGATCGGGGTCATGCACGTCGGGTCGCTCGTTCGTCGGACATTCACGACGGACGACGTCGAGTTGCTCGAGCTGGTCGCCCAGCGGGTCGCGATCGCCATCGAGCGGGCGCAGCTCCACGAGCAGACAAGGCAGTTCGATCAGCTGAAGCTGAACTTCGTCGCGATCGCCTCGCACGAGCTGCGCACACCCGCGACATCAATCTACGGCGCGCTGATGACGCTCGTCCAGCGACTCGACCTTCCGGAGGAGACGCGCGAGGAGCTGGTCATGTTGGCATACGAGCAATCAGACCGGATGCGGCGCCTGATCGAGCAACTGCTCGACCTCTCGCGCCTCGACGCGCGCGCGATTCGCGTGGCACCGCGGCCGATCGTGCTCTCCAGCGTCCTCGGCGGAATCGTGTCCGGCACCCTCCCGCAGGGACCATCGGTTGACGTCGACGTCCCTCGCGATCTCGCCGTGGTCGCGGACCCGCTCGTGCTCGAACGCGTCGTGACGAACCTGCTCACGAACGCCGTCCGTCACGGCGCCCCGCCGATCCGGCTCAGCGCGGTCTGCAAGGACTCGAGCCTTCGAGTCAGTGTCGAGGACTCCGGCCGCGGCGTTTCCCTGGATCTGAAGGACCGTCTGTTCGACCGCTTCACACGGGCTGAGGCCGGCCTCGGCTCCGGCCTCGGCCTCGCGATCGCCCGCGCCTATGCCCAGGCGATGGGCGGCGAGCTCTTCTACCGAGAGGGATCGCCCGGAGCGAGGTTCGAGCTGATCGTCCCGCAAGAGCCGACCGATCGCTAGCCGTATTGCAGCCGGAGCACGACGATCGTGGTGTTCGGGTGCATCTGGTCGCCGGCTGACCGGGTATACGTGCCCGTGACGCCCGCAAACGTGCCGGAGCCGTCGACGACCGGCAGGACGATTCCGCCGTTCCGGGGCAGGTGCCTCAGCTTGCCGGAGTACTCCAGGACGCCGCCCGGAAGCTTGATGCCGCCGACGAACTGCGCGCCGTGCGAGAACCCGACCTCGGCGCCGACCTTCGTGCCGGCGGGCTTTCCGAACTGACGCGTTTCGTTGAAGAGCTGACTCGACCACGAGAGCTTCTTGCCGCTCGGGTGACTCGACGTCTGTATCCAGATCAGCCGGACTACCTCTGGGCCTGATGCGGACCCCGCCGACAGCGCCGAGAGGCCGAACATCGCCGAAACGACGAACAGAAGCAGCGAGGCTCTGATCGTCCGACTGAATTGCACTCCTCGCTTCATCGGCGCGCCGCTCGCTTCGGCGATGCCCTCTATCGAGGGACTGCGCGGGCGGGTTCCACGCATTAGGGTCGCCGCACTGTCCTACTGCGGCCAGACACGGAGGCCACAGATGCAATACCTCGTCGCGTTCTTCGGAAGCTCACCCGGTGCGTTCTTCGAGCGAGTTCTCCTGGCGTTCATTCGTTCGCTGCGGACATTCGTCCAAGGCGTGCTCGCGGCGCTCATCTCTGCGCTCGCCGGCAAGTCGATCGTCAACGCCGGCTACGGGAAGGCATTCGAGTTCGCCGTCGTCGCCGCGGCCGTGACGGCGTTGGCGTCCTTCCTGCACAACGTCGCCGGCTTCTTGCCGAACGATCCGACCCAGACCGCGCCGCAGCCTCAGTCGCAGTCGTCGGCGTCGACGTCGCCTGCCTGAAGCGTGGGCCCCGCCTTGGCGGGGTCCGTGCTTCGCGAGTTGTCGTACCCTCCCGCGGTGGGTCACCGAGCGCCGGACGAGCGGCTCGGAGAATCGCAGGACAGGCCATCCCCGCTCGCGCGCGATCCTGCAGAGCTTCTTGTCAGGGTTGACCGCAGTGGGATGCCCGACCGCCTCGAGAAACGCGACATCGGTGTGCGAGTCGCTGTACGCGGTCGACTGCGCGAGGTCGATGCTGTCCCGAGCCGCGATCTCGCGAACGGCGTCCACCTTCAGCGATCCGTAACACGGACGCAGCGAGCGACCGGTGTAGACGCCCGACTTGACCTCGCAGGTCGAACCCACCGCGCCGTCGAGACCGAGATCGTCGGCCACGCGTTCGACGATCTGCTGCAGCGACGCCGAGATGACGTAGACCGGCTCGTCGCGACCGTGATGCGTGCGCGCCAGCTCCAGAGACTCTCGGTACACGAGGGGTCGAAGCACGCGCCCCATCGCTTCTGCCAGCAGTTCGTCGACGGCGGCGACAGGCACGCCGCGTAACAGGAGCATGCCGTCCTCGGCTGCCCGGCGCATCTCCCGTTCGCCGACTCCGCGAATCAGGAAGATCAGCTGCCAGAGTGCGGCGCGGACGAGGTCACGGCGTCGTACGAGGCGCCGGCGGCGGAACGAGTTGGCGAGAGCGAGCGGCGTCGCGCGGCTGATCAGCGTCCGGTCGAGGTCGAAGAAGGCGGCACCTTGCATACAGGTGCAACGGCGGCTTCATGCCTCCGGTTACGCGTTGTTGTCAGCCTACGACGCCCGAGCCGCTGACGACGAGGGTGCTGGCCGCGCCCGTCCGCCGCGAGCGTGATCGTCGCCTGCCAGGACCCGGGGGCTGCGAGGAACGTCACCGAGAACGTGCACACGCCGGCGGCCTCGAGCGTGCTTCCACACGTTCCGCTCGCGACGGTGAAGTGCTTGGTGTCGTCGCTCGTGAAGCCCGTGATCGTGAGCGTCGCGTTCCCGGTGTTCGAAAGCGTGACCTTTTGCACGACCGACGTAGTTCCGAAGTCGATGCTCGTCGGCGAGAGGGCGACGTTCGCGGCGAGACCGACCCCGCTGAGTGTGGCGGTGAGCGGCGGGCCGCCGTCGCTGCGCGTGATCGTGAGCGTCACGCTTCGATCGCCGATCGTGAAGGGAGAGAAGACGAGGCTGATCGTGCAGCTGCTCGATGCGGCGATCGTGCCGCTGCAGGTGTTCGCGGCGAGCCGGAAGTCCTTCGACCGCGTCGTCACCCCTGCGTACGGGAACGGCGATGAGCCGGCGCTGAGCGTCAACGTCATCGGCGCCGAGTGAACCCCGAGCTGGACTTGACCGAAGTCGAGTGTCGCTGGAGCAAGTGTCGGTTCGACCGCGACACCGAGCCCGGCCAGCGGTGCGCTCAGCTGCCGCCCGCCGTCGGTCCTGACGACGACCAGGCCGGCGAGGAGCTTTCCTTCGGCGGTGGGCAGGAACGTGACGCCGATCCTGCAGCTCTGACCAGCGGCGAGCTGCGTCGGGCAGGTGTTCGCAGTGATCTCGTAGTCGCTCGTCGTCACGCTGATCGCGCCGATCGCGAGCGTGCTCGTGCCCGAGGCGAGAGCGAAGGTGGTCGGCGCCGAGCTCGTGCCGATGTCGACGCTCCCGAAGTCGGCCTCGCCGGGTGTGAGCTTCGGTCCGGCGGCCAGGCCGGTGCCGGCGAGCGACGCGATGAGAGGCGCGCCGCCCGCGCGCCCGACCGTGAGCGTTCCGGCGCGTCGTCCGGCGGCGCTCGGCGTGAAGACCACGCTGATGGTGCACACGCCGCTCGCCGCGAGTCGACCGCCACAGGTCGTGCTCTCGATGACGTAGTCGGCCGGGTCGGCGGCCGGCTTGATGCCCGTCACCGCCGTCGATCCCGCGGTGAGCGTGAACGCGCGCGGTTGCGATGGGGCGCCGATCAACACATCGCCGAAGTCGGCCTGCGGCGGTGTCAGCGTCGCCTGCGTCGGTCGACGGACCGCCGTTCCGGTCAGCGTTGCAGTGAGCGCCCGGCCGCCGCCCGGCCGCGCCACTCTCAGCGTCGAAGTGTGCGGGCCTTCGGAGCGCGGGGCGAACACGACGCGGATATGGCACCCGCGACCGGCGCGCAGGCGGGGCGGACAGTCATCCGCGACCGTGAACTCCTTCGACCCCGAGGCGATCCGGGCGACGGGCAGCGCGATGTTGCCCGCCCGAAGCGTGATCGTCTGCGGCTGTGTCGCCGAGCCGACCGTCGCCTGCCCGAAGCGAAGGCTCGTCGGTTCGAGGACCGCCCCGGCGACTGTTACCGCGGTGCCTTCCAGCACGAGCGTCAACTCGGGATCCTGCTCGAACGAGATCGTCAGCCGGCCTTCGACCTGACCTTCGTGGTTCGGCTCGAACGCGATCGCGATGCTGCAGCTCGAGCGAGAAGAAAGCCGCCTGGGGCAGCCGTTCACGATGTGAAAGGCGGCCGGCGACGCCTCGATCCGCAACCGGCGCAGCTCGTGCGAGCCGCTCGACAGGACGAGCGACCTCGACGCCGAGCTGCCGCCGACGTGCGTGTCGCCGAAGTTCAGGCGCGCGGCGCTCGTGACGAGTCGGCCGTCGGGGAGCTGCACGCTCGGCGCGGTCGCATGATGCGTGCCGCCGAAGAACGTCGTGTGTCGGTGGCCGACCAGCGATTGGCCACGTGCGGCGTCGGCCGCGGTGAAGGCGCCGATGACCACGACGGTCGCGGCGAGTGTCGAGACGAGCGGGGCGGCGACCGGTGTCGTGCCGGTCCCTGCGATGCGGCGACGGACGCGGCCGAACAGCAGCGCGAGCGCAGTGACGAACCAGACTCTGCGCACCTTCCAGTCGTGGTTCGTGACGAACTCCTTGATCGTGTCGGCGAGCAGTTGCGAGAGGACGAGGCCCGCGAACGCTCCCCCTGCGCCGAGCCAGCCGAGCGCGATGGCGCCGATCGCGCCGGTCATCAGGCGGATCGCAAAGTCGCGCGACGCTGCGACGTCGCGCAGGATCGAGAGTAGGCTGCGCCGCTCCGGCGGTGCCTGTGGGGCGACTGGCTGCGATTCGGCCCCCAGGATCTCTCCCTGTTCGGTCGGATGGAATGGGCCGCAGCTGCAATTGTTGGCCGCGGCGGAGGCCCTTTGCTAGCCCTCGAACGAGGGAGTGACGCCAAGATTGGCTCGGATGGAGAACCCGGAGCAGATCGCCCGCATGCGATTCGTCTATGGGTCGGACGACGAGGCGCTTCGCGCGCTTCTCGGCGAGAGCCTCGCTCCGCGGTCGCCCGACTTCCTGCTGGACCTGGCGCTGCCTTTGCTGACGCCCGCCAGCAGGCTGCTCGACGTGGGCTGCCGTGATGCGCGGCATCTGATCCCGCTCGTCGCGCAGTCCGGCTGCCGCGGCGTTGGGATCGATCCGGTCGACCGGAACGTCGAACGTGCGCGGGCTGCCGTCGCCGCCGCAGCTTTCGATCAGCGGATCGAGATTCGGCGCGGTGTCATGGAACAGATCGAGGAGCCCGACGGCAGCGTCGACGTGGTCTGGTGCCGCGACGTGCTGGAGTCGATCCCTGACATACGAGCGGGCCTTTCCGAGGTTGCCCGCGTGCTGAAGCCGGCTGGCGCTGCGGTGCTCTACACGGTCTTCGCGACACCGCGTCTCGAGCCGCGCGAGGCCGCCGCGATCAGTCGACCTCTCGGCACCGTGCTGCAGAACCTCGACCGTTCTTTCGTCGAGGGCGCCTTCGACCAGGCGGGCTTCCGTGTCGACCGACGTGAGGAGATCGGCACGGAGTTCCGTGAGTACGAGGAGGAGCGGACACAGCCCGTCTCAGACAGTCTGCTCCGACTCGCCCGACTCCGCCGGCGCCGTGAAGAGGTCGTCCGACAATTCGGCGAGGACACGTACGACCTGTGGGAGGCGTCGCTTCAGTGGCTCGCCTACCTGCTCCTTGGGAAGCTGGAACCTGTCGCCTACGTCCTCCGCATGTCCTGACCGCGCTCAATCCACAGCCGCTACTCGGACAGCGGAGCGGTCAGCGGACGATAATCGGCCAGCTCCTCCTCACGGTCACACCCTGTGCGCTGACGGCGTCACGCGGATCGAGCTTGGGCTCGCACCCGCGGCTATCCCTGCTCCGGTCACAACTGTGAGCGCCGCGAGAAGGACTGGAAGACGGCGACGCACCAGCATGATTCTAAGTCGCACGAATCGGCGCAACGACGACGCTGCGTACGATTCACCGATGTCGATCGAAAGCCAGGCCGACCTCGAGGGACTGACGCGGGCGGGGCACGTCGTCGCACTCGCAATCGCCGCGATGCGCAGAAGCGTGAGACCGGGAATGTCGACCAACGATCTCGACAGTGTCGGCGCGCGCGTATTCCGTGAGAACGGCGCGCGGTCGGCACCGCAACTCGCGTACGGCTTCCCCGGCGTGAACTGCATCAGCCTTAACGAGGAAGCTGTTCACGGCGTCCCATCGCCGCGGCGAATCATCGCGCGCGGGGACCTCGTGAAGATCGACGTCACTGCGGAGCTGGACGGGTACATGGCAGACGCCGCCGT
>DASXDB010000107.1:0-9220 GCA_036490895.1 Gaiellaceae bacterium | reverse complement strand
TGATGTTCGAGACGCACGTCGGGCCGGTGGCCGGCGACGCGTCGCGCGCGTACCTGCGGCCCGAGACGGCGCAGGGCATCTTCGTCAACTTCAAGAACGTCACCTCGTCGATGCGCGTGAAGCCCCCGTTCGGGATCGCGCAGATCGGCAAGAGCTTTCGCAACGAGATCACGCCCGGCAACTTCTTGTTCCGGATGCGGGAGTTCGAGCAGATGGAGATGGAGTTCTTCGTGCCTCCCGCCGACGCGGCGACGTGGCACGCCTACTGGATCGAGCAGCGGCTGAACTGGCATCTCCGGCTCGGACTGCGACCGTCGCACCTACGGATCCGCGTGCACGAGGGCTCCGAGCTGTCGCATTACGCGACGGCGACCTCCGACATCGAGTACCTGTACCCGATCGGCTGGCAGGAGCTCGAAGGTGTCTCGAACCGCGGCGACTACGACCTGCAGCAGCACGCGGAGGCGTCGGGCACGAAGCTCGAATGGGTCGGACAGGAGGAGCGGTACGTCCCGCACGTGATCGAGCCTGCGATCAGCGTGGTCCGCTCCGTCCTCGCGTTCCTGTGCGACGCATACGACGAAGAGGTCGTTGCAGAGCGCCCGCGCACCGTACTGCGCCTCCATCCACGTCTCGCACCCGTGAAGGCGGCGGTGCTGCCGCTGATCGGCAAGGACGCGGCGATGGTCGAGAAGGCACGCGCTCTGTACGAGGAGCTGCGCCGGTCGATGTCGACCGAGTACGACGACGCAGCTGCGATCGGGAAGCGCTACCGCCGCCAGGACGAGATCGGGACCCCGTGGGCGCTGACGATCGACGAGCAGACGCTCGCCGACGGGACGGTGACGCTGCGCGACCGTGACACGCTCGAGCAGGAGCGCATCCCGCTCGAAGGCGCGACCCAGCTGCTCGCGGATCGCCTCGCGGCGTCGTGAGCGTAGGCCGGAGCGGGACATGAGCTGGGACGCGCATGAGCTGTGCGGGCGTCCACTGTTCGTGTGGGCGCCGGCCGACGCGTCGCGCACGTATCCGACGGTCTACGTCCTGCACGCGCACATGCGCTCGGCGCGCTGGTGGTTCAACGTCGAGCCCTTCGTTTCGTCGTATCCCGAGGTGATCGACGAGCTCGCGCCCGACGCGGTGGTCGTCCTCGTCGACGGCTGGACGGACGCCGGCGGCGGCCAGTGGATCGGCGAGCACGCCGACTACCTGCGGGAGAAGGTCGTGCCCTTCGTCGACGGCGCGTATCCCACGAGCCGAGCACGAGGGCTCCAGGGCAAGTCGTCCGGCGGGTACGGCGCGCTCGTCAACGCGATGGAGCGGCCCGACCTCTTCCACGGCGTCGCTGCCCACGCGCCCGATGCGTTGTTCGACGTGACGCTCGCGCACGGCTTCCCGCTTGCCGCGCGTGAGCTTCGTGAGCGCTTCGACAGTTCCCTCGACCCGTTCTGGGCGTCGTTCGCCGGGCTCGAGTCATACGGGGACGCGGTGCTCGTCGAGCTGACTGCGGCGGCCCGCGCGTTCGGCGACGGGACGCTGCCGTTCGATTCGGAAGGCCGCGTGCTGCCGATCTTCGAGCGGTGGCTCGAGCACGACCCGGTCCGGCTCGCCGCCGATTTCGACGAGGCGGTGCAGACGTGGCGCGGCGTGTGGCTCGATGCGGGGCGTCGCGACGAGTATTTCCTCGATCTCGGCGCGTCGGCGCTTCGCGATGCACTGCTCGCGGCGGGCTTGCCCGAGGATCGGCTGCACTTCGAGCTCGTCGACGGCGGCCACGGCGGGATGAGCCACCGGTACCCGCTCTCGCTGGCGTGGCTGGTCGAGCGGCTACAGGTCGCGTAGGTGCGTCACGAGTCGATCCGGGTGACGAGCTCGAACACCGACGGCTGGAAGTCGGTGCAGTGGCCCCGCACCCGTCCGATGCGGTCAGGGAACTCGGGCTCCGACTTCCACGCCTTCTGCGCGTCGTAGCTCTCCCAGTCGGCGAAGCTCATGTAGCGCTCGGGCCGGTCGTGGTCACGCACGAGGCGAAACGTCCCGGAGCCGGCATGCGTGCGACCCCAGTTCACGAAGTGCGTCCATTCCTCGACGAACGCATCCTCTTCGCCGTCCTTCACCAGCCACGTGCCGTTCGTATAGGTCTCGGTCATGGCGCGACTCTACGACCCCCGCTCACTGCTGCGGCAACCGCTCCATCACTTTCGCGGTCGGCGCGTCGAAACCGAGCTTGCGGTACAGCGGGTGCATGTCGCTCGTGTGAAGAAGCCACTTGAGATGCGCGAGCCGCCCGCGCTCGACCATCTCGCGCACCATCTCTACTCCCAACCCACGACCGCGGTACTCATCGAGCACGTAGACGTCCGCGAGGTAGACGAACGACACGCCGTCGGTCGCCGCCCGGCAGAAGCCGATCTGCCGGGCGCCGTCGTAGAGGCCGACGACCCGCGCTGCGTCGTCGATCAGGCGGTCCTGCGTCTCACGCGGCCGACCCGCCGCCCAGTAGCTCTCGTCGCAGAGGTAGCGGTGCACCGCAGCCCGGTCGATCCGGTCCTTGTCGTCGTCGAGCTCGAGCCCGCCCGCCAGCGTGCGCTTCACGCGATGATCCGCTCCCGCGCGATCAGCCCATCGGTGAGCAGATACACGGCGACGTGCCGCTCGTGGCCGCTCCGCCCGGTCACCGTCTCCTCCTGGACGACGAAGTCGCCGACCGACGTCCGCCGGCCGGGCTCGACGTGCAGCTCGGGGAACCGCTCGAACATGCCGCCGTAGCGCGTACGCAGCTCGTCGCGGCCGGAGGCGACGATCCGCTCGTACCCGTCTCCGATCGTGGCGTCGTGCGTGTAGCACGCGACGAACGCATCGAGGTCGCGCTCGTTCAAAGCCGCCACCACCCGATCCACGACGTCGCTCACGCCGACAGTGTCTTCAACCGGAACCCGCCGTGCTCCTCGTAGGACGAGATGATGACGGCGAGAGCGTCGCGGCGCGCACGGTCCGAGAGCTCTGCCGTCACCGCGTCGGCGAGCGGCGTCGAGAGGAGCTGCTCGATGCCTGCGAGCCCTTCGGGCGAAAGGCGGAGCGCCCCGTCGGCGTGCGCATCGCAGACGGCACCGCCCGCGCGTGCCGAGAACCCGATCAGGTTGCCCGCGCCGCAGTCGACGCAGCTCGTGACGTGCGGCAGGTAGCCGGCGAGCCAGAGCAGCTTCAGCTGGAAGCTGAGCGCGAGTGCGTCCGCCGCCGGTTGCGTCTGCCTCGGTGCGACGTCGTCGAGCAGGTCGAGGAACTTCGCGAGCGCGCCGAACGCGCGCTCGTTCGCCTCCGGCTCCCCGAAGAGCCGCAGCATCGCCTCGGCCCCGATGAGCCCGACGTCCAGCCGGTAGGGATTCTCACGTGACGGATGGTGCGAGCGGAGGAGCTCGACCCCGGTGATCGTCTGCAGCTCCCCTGCTCCCCGATGGAGCAACAGCTCGACGTGTGAGAGCGGCTCGAGCCTCGCGCCGAACCGCGACGTCGTCTTGCGGACGCCCTTGGCGATCGCGCCGATCCGCCCGCGGTCCGCGGTGTACAGATGAAGGATGCGGTCCGCTTCCGAGAACCGCATCGAGCGGAGCACGATCGCCTCGGTCTTGTAGGTGCGCCCGGCCATTTCGGCCAGTGTAGGGCCGCGTCCGGCGCCGCCCCCGGAAATCGACTGCGCCGGTTTCTGCGTTGTAAGTGGGATGGCACGAATTCGCATGTACACGACGGACTGGTGCGGCTACTGCGTCCGGGCGAAGGCGCTGCTCCACGCGCGCGGGCTCGACTACGACGAGGTCGACCTGGGCGACGACCCGGCCTTCCGCGCCCGCCTGAACGAGCTGACCGGCGGTTGGACAGTGCCGCAGATCGTGATCGGCGACCGTCACATCGGCGGGTACACGGAGCTCCGGCGGCTCGAGCGCGACGGACGGCTCGACGAGCTGCTCGCCGCTTAGGCGCGGCGCACCTGGCAGCGCGGGCAGTACCACGTACCGCGGCCGGCGACGCGGATCTTGTCGATCGGCGCTCCACATCGGTCGCACGGCTCGCCGCCGCGGCCGTAGACCTTGAACTCGTGCTGGGCGCCTCCCTCGGCCCCATCGGGAAGGCGGTAGTCGCGGAGAGTCGAGCCCTGGCGGCGAATCCCGGCGCGCAGCGACTCCCGAATGCCCGTGTAGAGCGCCTTGACCTCGTCGGGGCCTAACCGCTCGGCCGGGGTCAGCGGATGGATCCGAGCCCGCCAGAGCGCCTCGTCCGCATAGATGTTCCCGACCCCGGCGACGGTCCGCTGGTCGAGGATCGCGGCCTTCACGGGCACGCGCCGGCCGGCGAGCCGCTCTACGAGGTGCTTCGCCCGGTACGCCGTCGCGAGCGGCTCGCGCCCCACGCGCGCCTCGACGTACGCGTCGACCTCGTCGGACTCGAGCAGGAGCCATGTGCCGAACCGCCTGACGTCGCGATAGGCAATAGCCGACCCGTCGTCTAACGTGACAACGGCTCGGCGATGGGCGTCTTCGGGCAGCGGCGCCCCGTCCGCCGAGGTCAGGAACGACCCCGTCATCCGGAGGTGAACGAGCAGCGCGCGACCGGACTCGAACCGAACAATCAAATACTTGCCGCGACGATCGACCAGCGTGACGCGCTCGCCGTCGAGCTCGTGCGCGACCTCGAGAGGATCGAGCGGCCTCGTCAGACGTGGATCCGCGATGCGGACACGCTCGAAGCGCCGCCCCTCGAGCACCGGTGCAAGCTGCCGGCGAACGGACTCCACCTCGGGCAGCTCGGGCATGGCCGCACCGTAGCTGTGTCGCTCTAGTCGACGACCTCGAGCAGCACGTGACGCTCGTGCGGGGCCGTGTCGGTGATCTCGTACGCCGCGAGCGTCTCGTGCCCCGCCACGCTCGCCTGCTCGTCGCTGCGCGCATGGACCTCGGCGAGCACGTCCCCGGCTGCGACCTCGGCTCCGCGCTTGACGTGGCAGACGATCCCGACCGCGTGGTCGACGGCGTCCTCCTTCGTCCGCCGCCCTGCGCCGAGATGCACCGCGGCGTTGCCGATGCGGATGGCCGAGAGGTCGTGAACGTGCCCGGCCCGCGGAGCGGTCACCTCGCGCACGATCGGCGCGCGTGGCAGCGCGGCTTCGTCGGGCGTGCCCCCCTGCGCGGCGATCCAGCGGTTCCAGGTCGCCTCGGCGGCGCCGCCCGCGATCGCCTTCTCGGCCAGTCGGCGTCCCTCCAGCTCGCCGACGCCGAGATCGGAGAGCGCGAGCAGCTTGCCGCAGGCGTCGAGGACGAGCTCGTGGAAGTCGGCCGGGCCTCGTCCGCGCACGGTCTCGAGCGCCTCCATCACTTCGAGGCTGTTCCCGACGGCTGCGCCGAGCGGCTGGTCCATGTCCGTGAGGACGCAGACGACCTCACGCCCGGCCTGCCTGCCGAGCGAGATCATCGCCTCGGCCAGACGGCGGGCATCGTCGATCGTGCGCATGAACGCGCCGTTTCCGACCTTGACGTCGAGGACGATCGCCTGGGCACCGGCCGCGAGCTTCTTCGACATGATCGACGCGGCGATCAGGGACAGCTGGTCGACCGTCGCGGTGACGTCCCGCAGGCCGTAGAGCAGCTTGTCGGCCGGCACGAGGTCGCCGGTCTGCCCGATGATCGCCGTTCCCACGTCGCGAACCTGCGCGAGGAACTCGTCGAGCGTCAGCTCGGTCCGGTAGCCGGGGATCGACTCGAGCTTGTCGAGCGTCCCGCCCGTGTGACCGAGCCCGCGGCCGCTCATCTTTCCCAGCGGCACCCCGCACGCCGCGACGATCGGAGCGACCGCGAGCGACGTCTTGTCGCCGACGCCGCCGGTCGAGTGCTTGTCGACGACCTTGCGCCCGAGCGCCGCGCTCATGTCGATGGTCTCGCCGCTCCGGATCATCGCGTCGGTCAGCACGTACGTCTCGTGTGGGGTCAGCCCGCGGAAGAAGACCGCCATGCAGAACGCGGCCATCTGGTAGTCGGGGACCTCGCCTCGCGCGTAGCCGAGGATCAGCTCGGCGAGCTCGTCGTCGGGAAGCTGCTCGCCGTCGCGCTTGCGCTGGATGAGCTCGGCCGGACGGATCATTTCGTCGCCACGAAGATCGTCGTCCTGCCGTGGACGCGAAACGGCAGCGCAAGCTCGTCGGGCAGCGGGCGCGTCTCGTACAGAAGAGAGTCGCGGTACCCCTCCAGCACCTCGCGGTCGTCGACGACCGCGACGACGTCCGTGTCGGTGCGCTCGATGCGACCGAAGTATCGACGGAGGATCGCCTCGCCGTTCTCGGCGTTGAACCGCCGCTCGTAGCCCTCCATGAAGGTCCCGAAGAGGAGACGGAGCTCCTCGAGATGGCGCACCGAGTTGGTCACCGCGACCAGTCGCCCACCGGGCTGCAGGACGCGCGCCAGCTCGGCGATGCCCTGCCCGAGCTCCTCGACGTGGTAGAGCATCCAGGCCGCCACGACGGTGTCGAACCGTTCGCTCTCGAACGGGAGCCGCTGAACACCGCCGACGTGGGCGTCGGCGATCCCGCGGGCGCGCGCGAGATCGACCATCCGCTCGGATTGGTCGAGAAACGTCACCTCGGCAGCGAGCTCCGCCTGCATCCGCTCGGCGAGCTCTCCCTGACCGCCGCCGACCTCGAGCACGCGCCGCGGGCGAAGCCCGGACAAGGTGCGCCACAGCGCGACCGTGGCGTTCTCGCCTTCGATCCGAGCCCACAACGCTTGCCGTGCGCGAAGGTTCGCCTCGTTCGCGTACTGCTCGCGAACGAGCGCCGGGTCGTCCATCGTCATGCCGGCTTCCTCGCGACGAAGACCGAGCTCCCGCGGCGGGCGACGAACGGAACCTCGATCTCGGCCGGCAGGTTCCCGACGAACGGCGACATGGAGATGGAGGCGCTCACGTAGTCCTCGACACTCGCGCGATCAGCAAGCTCGAGCACGCCGTCGACGTCGATCCGGTCGATCGTCGCGAAGTGCGGGCCGAGATGCTCTTCGCCGTCTTCGCGTGAGAACTTCAACGTCGACGGGCCGCTGCAGACGAGATCGCGCAGCTCCTGCAGGTGGAGCCGCGAGTTCGTGGCCGCGACGAGCGTGCCAATCGGGCGCAGCACCCGTGCGATCTCCGCCAGGCCCCGGTCGAGATCCGGCACGTGGTACAGCATCCACGCGGCGACGACGACGTCGAACGTCGCGTCGGCGAACGGCAGCGCTTGCACGTCCGCGACGGTTGCGTCGATCCCGCGCTCCGTCGCCAACTCGACCATGCGCGGCGACAGGTCGATCGCTACGACCTCTGCCCCGGTCTCGCGCGCGATCCATTCCGCAAGCTCACCCCAGCCGCACCCGACCTCGAGGACCCGCCTCGGCGCAGCCGCGACCACCGCGTCGACGAGTGGAACGCGGGCATCCTCGCGTGTGCCGGCACCTGCGTAGCCGGCTGCGCGGCGACGAAGACGCGACTCGTCCGCGTACTCGGACGCGACGAGCGCAGGATCGTCGAGCCGGCTCACGGCTGGGCGATCGGCGCTCCGGGCATACCGCGCGGCGCCGACTTGCCGCCGAGCCACGCGTTGACCGTCGCCCCGACATCTGCGAACTCGCCGTTCTCGTGAATGCGTCCCGCCGCGTTTCGTCCTTCGACGTAGGCGAGCAGCAGTGCGTGCTCGCGGCTGTGGTCGGTCGACGGCGTCGTCGGGTCGCAGCCGTGGTCCGACGTGAGGATCAGCAGGTCGTTCGGGCGCAGCGCGTCGAGCAGGTCCGGCAGGCGGCGATCGAAGTCCTGGAGGCAACGGTGGAAGTTGACCGGGTCGTTGCGGTGACCCCAGAGCGAGTCCGTCTCGACGAGGTTCGTGAAGACGAGGCCGTCGTCGATCGTGCGCAGCAACTCCTCGGTGCGCTGGATGCCGTCGACATTCGACTTCGTCGGGAACTCCTCGTCGACGTCCTGGTGCGCGAAGATGTCTCCGATCTTCCCGACGCCGTAGACCTTGTGGCCGGCGTCGCGGACGATGCTCAAATAGTTCGGCCGCTTTGGCTCGAGCGAGAAGTCGTGGCGGTTCGTCGTGCGCTCGTACGATCCGGGAGCACCGGTGAACGGCCGCGCGATCACGCGGCCGACCGCGTGCTTCCCGGTGAGGATCTCCCGCGCCGTGCGGCACGCGCTGTACAGCTCCTCGAGTGGAACCGTCTCCTCGTGGGCGGCGATCTGGAACACGGAGTCCGCGCTCGTGTAGACGATCCACTTGCCGGTGCGCTGGTGCTCTTCGCCGAGCTCCTGGATGATCTCCGTGCCGCTCGCCGGCTTGTTGCCGAGCACACCGCGGCCGGTGCGGTTCATGAACGGGTCGATCACGTCGTCCGGGAACCCGAGCGGGTAGGTCGGCATCGCCTGGGGCGTCACGACGCCCATCAGCTCCCAGTGGCCCGTCGTCGTGTCCTTGCCCTTCGAGCGCTCGACGAGGCGACCGGCGATCGCCGGCGCCCCCGGCTGCGGCGCGCAGCCCTCGAGCGGCTCGATGTTGCCGAGGCCGAGCGCCTCCAACGTCGGGAGGTCGAGGCCGCCGACAGCGTGCGCGACGTTCCCGAGTGTGTTCGAACCTTCGTCGCCGAACTCCGCCGCATCCGGCAGCTCGCCCGCGCCGACGGCGTCCAAGACGATCACGCAGGCCCTGGGCATCGTCCCTCGACGCTATCCTAGTTCCGTGGCAAACGCGCTCGGACTGCTCGGCATCCTCGTGTTCATCGTCGTGATGATCTGCCTTGCAGCAGGCGTCACATGGGTCGTCGTGCGCGTGAGCCCCAACCCGAACAAGAAACGCGCGGCTTAGACCGCGGTCAGCGGGAGCACGTCGCGAAGCGGCGTGTAGTCGAGCGCGTGCGCCTCGGCGACGGCTTCGTAGGTCAGCTTCCCGTCGATTGCATTCACGCCCTTGGCGAGCGCGGGGTCGACACCGACCGCCGCGCGGAGGCCGTTGTCCGCGATCGCCTCGACGTAGGGAAGCGTCGCGTTCGTCAGTGCCTTCGTCGACGTGATCGGGACCGCGCCCGGCATGTTCGCCACGCAGTAGTGCGTGACGCCGTCCACGAGGTACACCGGATCGGCGTGCGTGGTCGCATGCGACGTCTCGAAGCAGCCGCCCTGGTCGATCGCCACGTCGACGACGACGGCGCCTTCC
>DASXDB010000106.1:0-17739 GCA_036490895.1 Gaiellaceae bacterium | reverse complement strand
GTTGCGATAGCCCTTCGGCCAGAGCGGCCGGACCGGGCGATCGGTCATGCGCGCGGTGAGGATCGCCCGTTCGGTGGGGCGTCCCTCGCGCTTGAAAAAGCCGCCCGGGATCTTCCCGGCGGCGTACATCCGCTCCTCGACATCGACCGTGAGCGGGAAGAAGTCCGCGCCCTCGCGCGCCTCCGTCCGGCCCTGCGCCGTGCCGAGGACGACCGTCTGCCCGCTCGAGACGACGACTGCGCCGTCTGCCTGCTTCGCGAGCTTCCCGGTCTCGAAGGTGATTTCACGTCCGCCGATCTCGACGGACACGGAAACCGGCACCCCGGCGGGGCGCTCAGCTTCGACGATGCTCATATCTCTCCTATTCCTCCACTGTGCTTTGTGTAGAGGGTGGAGATTGGGTCAGGTCTCACGGTGCAACGCGAGAGCTCGCCCAAGCTCCACCCTCCCTGGGTTGCAAGGAGCTAGCGGCGGAGGCCGAGCTCCTTGATGAGGGCGCGATAGCCCTCGAGATCCTTGCGCTGCAGGTAGTTCAAGAACCTGCGGCGGCGGCCGACGAGCTTGAGCAGGCCACGACGCGAATAGTGGTCGTGCTTGTGCGTGCGCAGGTGCTCGGTCAGCGTGTTGATCCGCTGGGTCAGCATCGCGATCTGGACTTCGGGCGAGCCCGTGTCCGTCTCGTGCTTGCCGAACTTGCCGACATGGCCCAGCTTCTCTTCCTTGGTGAGGGTCATGTTGCTCCTCTCGAATCGGGTCACCCAGATCCAAGCCGCCGCGAAGGAAGGACGCGAGACAGCCGAGACCGGGTCGCCAGTAGGGTAGCGAATCCCCGATGAATACGTCATTTCGCGAGATGTGCGAGTCGGCAGCGGACGCGTGGTCTGTGCCGGCGATGGCCGTCGGCACCGCGGTGGGCGAGGAGGTCTCGGTCGTAGCGCTCGGGTGCGCTCCCGAGACGAGGTTCCGCGCGGCATCGATCACGAAGCCGTTCACCGCGCTTCTCGTCGGCGGCCTGCTCGACCTGGAGGACGCCACCGGTGTCTGGCCGCCCGAGGTTCGCATCCGACATCTCCTCTCGCACCTGAGCGGCTTCGACTGCGAGCTGCCGGACCGTGAGCTCGCACGCCTCGGCGACGGCGACGATGCGTTGACGTCCGCGGTCTCGGAGCTCCGGACCGTGCAGCGTTTCGTCGGGGTCGACGAGATCTGGTCGTACGCGAACACCGGCTTCTGGCTCGCCGGGCACCTCGCCGCCCTCCGCGCGGGAACGACGTACGAGGATGCCCTCACGACACGGGTGCTCGCGCCCTGCGGGCTCGACGCGACGACGTTCGGGGAGCCGGAGCTCGCCGGCACCGGGCCGTTCGTCCTGGAAGGCCCGTACCCGCGAGCGCGCCGACCGTCGGGCGGGCTCGTGTCGACGGTCGGCGACCTCGTCCGCTTCGGGCAGCGACTCCTCGCCGAGCCGTTCTTCGTCGGGATGGCGCAGCCGCGCGGGAGGCCGATCCGCGGCGTGTACGGCCTCGGGCTCTTCGGCGAGCGTGTCGACGGCACCGATGTGTGGGGGCACTCCGGGTCGTACGGCGGCTTCGAGAGCTCATTGCTCGTCATCCCCGACGCGGACGCGGTGTTCGTCGGGCTGACGAACTCGAGCAAAGGATCGAAGGCGCTCTACGACGTCGAGAACGCATTCTTCGACGAGGTGCTCGGCAAGCGCCGCACGCTGCCGTCGTTCGTCGAGCTCTCCGACGGGATGCTCGCGAGCTTCGCCGGGCGGTACGCGAACAGCGACCTGACCGCGGACATCCGTGCAGCGCCGGGCGGGCTCGTCCTCGCCGCCGAGGACGACGAGGCGTTCTATCGCCCGATCGGCGAGCAGCAGTTCCAGGTGCCGGACGGCCCGAACGTCCGCGACCGGATCGACTTTCCGCGCGACGGCCTGGCCCGCCTCGGCAGCAGGCTCGCCGCGCGCGTGTCGTGATCGCCGCCATCGCCGCCGGTCATTCCGCCACGGCCGGCGCCGGCGCGGAGATCCTCGCTGACGGCGGCACCGCCGCCGACGCCGCGGTCGCGGCCTGCCTCGCCTCGTGCGTCGCCGAGACGGTGATGACCGGCCTGCTCGGCGGCGGCCACGGGATCTACTTCGACGCGACGGCCGGCGACACGCGCCTGCTCGACTGCTTCGTCTCGGTCCCGTCGCGCGAAGGCGCGCAGATGGAGGAGCTACAGGTCCGCTTCGGCGAAGAGCTGGTCCACTACGCGGTCGGTGCGTCGTCGTGTGCCGTGCCGGGCGTGCCGGCGGGGCTCGACACGCTCTGGCGTGCGTACGGTCGCCTGCCGTGGTCGCGGCTCGTCGAGCCTGCCTTGCGCCTTGCCCGGGCCGGCGTCGCGATGCCGCCGGCGCACGCGTCGTGCCTCGCGATGCTCGTACCGGTGATGACGATGCGCGAAGGCGCGGCGATCTACGCCCCGGGCGGGGTGCTGCTCGAGAGCGGCGACCTGCTGCAGCAGCCCGGGCTCGTCACCGCGCTCGAGCTCGTTCGTGACGAAGGCGCGCTGTCGGTCTACCGCGGGACGATCGCCGACGCGCTGGTCTCGCTCATCGCGGAGCGCGACGGCGTTCTGGCGCGGTCAGACCTCGAGGCGTACGTGCCGCGGTGGTCGGCCCCCGCGGAGGTTGCGTTCGCGGGCCGTCTCGTTGCGACGCGCGCCGGGCTCAGCAGCGTGCCCGAGACGCTCGCACGGTTCGATCCATCGCGTGGTGATGCAGGGCTGCTCGAGGCGCTCGACGACGACGCGGTCGGCGCCGGGCACACGACGAACCTCACGGTCGTCGACGCCGACGGCTCGGCGTGCGTATTGACGACGAGCCTCGGCCTCGGCTCCGGCGACTTCCTGCCGGGTCTCGACCTGCACCTGAACAGCATGCTCGGCGAGACCGACCTCATCCGCAAACCGCTTCGCCCGGGCGCCCGGATGGCGAGCATGATGGCGCCGACCGTCGTCTTCGGCGGCGACGGCCCCGAGCTCGCGCTCGGCGCCGCGGGCGGGACGCGACTTCGAACGGCGCTCGTCGGCGTGCTCGGCAGGGTGTTGCACGACGGCGCGTCGATACAGGACGCGATCGACCGCCCGCGCTTCCATCCCGCCGCCGAGCTCGTCAACGCGGAGCCCGGCGTGGACGAGGTATTCCTCTCACTGATCGAGCAGAGCGGGCGCCGTGTGCGGCGGTGGCCCGCATTGCACCATTACTTCGGCGGTGTCAGCGCGGTCGGCCGCGCCGGCGCGGGTGCCGATCCACGGCGCAGCGGCGCGGTCGCGTCGCCGGAGCAGATCGAGTAGCGAGGCGTACGCCGCGTCGGAGAGCGGGTCCTGGATCACGACCGCGTCGGGCCGCTCGGCGGCCGTTCACGAGGATCAGCTTCGGCACGACGCTCACGGGCGCGTCGCCGCGCGCGTCTCCTCCACGTCGCGGGCGATCTGCGCGATCAACTCCGCTTCGCTCTCGAACGCACGCTCGTCCCGGAGCCGCCGCCAGAGCTCGACGACGAGCCGGTCGCCGTAGAGGTCGCCCTCCCAGTCGAGGAGGTATGCCTCGATGCGCCGTTCGGTGCCGCCGTAGTGCGGGTTGACGCCGATCGAGACCGCGGCGCGCCGGTCGTCCACCGCGCCCGCGTAGATCCCGTAGGCAGGAACGAGCAGTGTCGGCTCCACGCGCAGGTTCGCGGTCGGGAAGCCGAGCGTACCGCCGCGCCGGTCGCCGCCGACGACGACGCCGTCGACCGCAAACGGACGCCCGAGCAACCTGGCCGCCGCCTCCAGCTCCCCCGCCTTGACGTGCGCTCGGATTCGGGTCGACGAGACGCCGGGGACGAGCGGTACCTCGCGGGCGTCGAGACCGATCGAGCGCAGAAGGTCGCAGTCGCCTTCACGTCCGCGCCCGAAGCGGAACCCCTCCCCGGCAACGACCACCTGCGCACCGATCGCACCGAGGACGTCGTGCGCGAACTCCGCCGCCGACAGTTCGGCCGTCTCGGGCGTGAACTCGACGACGAGCACGTCGGCGATGCCGCACTCGCGCAGCAGCTCGAGGCGGCGATCGAGCGTGCACAGGAGCTCGACGGTGTTGCCGAGCGCCGTCCGCGGGTGCGGGTCGAACGTGACGACCGTGGGCCGAAGCCCCGCGTCGACCGCCGCGCGGATCACCGCCCGATGCCCAAGGTGAACGCCGTCGAACGTCCCGATCGCAACTGCGCGCGGCAGCGCGTCGAGCTCGCCCGGATGACGGGCGACGGTCACGGCTGTTCCTCGAGCGCGCGCACGGCGTCCCGGATCCCCACTTCGACTCGGCCGAGCGCAGGCTCCGGCAACCGCGCGAGCGCCTCGCCCGCCGGCATGAGCCGGGCATCGTCGACCGGGACGGCTTCGCCCACGTCGAAAGGACCGACCGCCGTGCGGCGCAGGGTCGTGCAGTGCCCGCCGAGCGCGTGCGCGATCGAGCGTACGTAGGTCCCCGAGCTGACGTGCAAGGACAGCTGCACCGCCGACGTTGCGGTGGCGTCGCCGCTATACGAGATGACGTCGAGCGCGAACACGTGCGAACGCCGCAGGGGCATCTCCACGTCGACACCCCGCCGGGCCAGCTTGTAGGCGCGCTCACCTCCGACCTTGACCGCCGATGCGGCCGGGATCGGCAGCTCGATCTCACCGCGGAGGTGCTCGAGCGCCGAGTCGACCGTCGACCGCGCGGGCGCCGGGCGCCGCTCGACGACCTCCCCTTCCGGGTCGCCGGTCGAGGTCGTCGCCGTCAGGTCGACGTCGGTGACGTACCGCTTGTCCAGGCCGACGAAGCATGGAGCAAGCCTAGTTGCCGCACCGGACAACAGGACCAACAGCCCGGTGGCGAAAGGGTCGAGTGTGCCCGCGTGCCCGGTCCGAGCGCCGGTCCGGCGACGCAGCGCCGCGACGATCGCGAAGGAGGAGGGACCTGCCGGCTTGTCGACCAGCGCGATCCCGACCGGCTTACGCGCCTTCGGGATCGGCACCGCTGCCGTGGACGGTCGCGAACTCACGGCGGAGGAACTCGATGATCCGTTCGACCGGCTCCTCGGACGAGAAGCCCGCCGCCTGCGGATGCCCGCCTCCTCCCCGCTTCCGGGCGATCGCCGACACGTCGATCTCGTCGTGGCTCGAGCGCAGCGAAATGCGGCGCGTCGGTCCTTCCTCGCGCGGCGGCTCGCGAATCAACGCCACCATCTCCGAGCCTTCAACCGCGCGTAGGTGGTCGATGATCCCCTCCGAGTACGGCTCCTCGGCACCGACCTCTGCGAAGTCCGCGCGCAGCAGGTACGAGACGACGAGTCGTCCGCCCTCGAATGCGCTCGCGCGGTCGAGCGCGCGAGCGAGGAGCTTCAGCTTCGCGAACTGGACCGTCTCGTACACGTGCTGGAAGATCCCATGGACATCCGCGCCCGCCTCGACGAGCTCGGCGGCAAGCCGAAGCGCCTTTGGAGTCGTATTCGTGTACTGGAAGCGCCCGGTGTCGGTGACGAGCCCGACGTACAGCGCCTCGGCGATCTGCGGAGTCAGCTCGACCTCGAGCTCGCGCAGGACGTCGCGGATCACCTCCGCGGTCGACGACGCCTCCGGCACGACGAGATTGACGTCGCCGAAACGCGAGTTGTCGTGATGATGATCGACGTCGACCACGAAGCGCGCTCGAGTGACCGCCTGTGTCCCCTCGGCGATCCGGCGCTCATTCGCGCAGTCGACGGCGAGCAGCACGCGCTCCTCGATGTCGGCGGGGAGATCGCGGAGGACCCCCGACAGGTCGAGGAAGCGGTACTCCGCGGGCATCGGCCCGCTCCCGGCGAGGTACATGACGACGTCCTTGCCGAGCGCTCGTAGCCCCAGGGTCGCGCCGAGCAGCGAGCCGAGCGCGTCCCCGTCCGGGTTCTCGTGCCCGACGACCACGAACCGCTCGTGCGAGCGGAGGACGTCGGTAACTGCTTGAAGGTCACTCGTCTTCGTCTCGGTCACCGTCGGCCGATCCTGGCTCTTCGGGAAGGTCCGCCGCAAGCTCGTCGATCAGCTTCGTCATCCGAACGCCGCGCTCGACCGCATCATCGTATGCGAACGTCAGCGTCGGGGTCCTGCGGAGGCTCAGCTCTCTGTTGATGCGCGCCTGCAGCACCCCATGGGCCGACGCGAGGCCTTCGAGTGTCGCTCGACGTGCCTTGTCGTTGCCCAGGACGGACACGAGCACGGTCGCCTCCCGCAAGTCGGGCGTGACCTTCACTCCGGTCACGGTGACGAGACCGATCCGCGGATCCTTGAGGTCCCGGACACCGTCGGCGACGACGTTGCGCACCGCTTCGTTCACGCGTCTCATCCGCCCGGACACGGTTACGCGTCGTCTCCCGGCGAGACGAGCATGCGATCGCACCGCACGAGCGTCCACTCGCCCGAGGCGAGCCATCGCTCGGCCCCGTCGGCGAGCTCGCCCGCGTCGTGCGCAGAGCGGGCGACGCATGCGACGGTCAGCGCAGCGCGCTGCCAGAGATCGTGGTGATCGACCTCTGCGACCGCGGCGCCGAATCTGGTCCGGAGGTTGTCCTTGGCCGAGCGCACGAAGTGACGCTTTTCTTTGAGCGACGAGGCTTCGGGGAAGTGGAGCTCGGCAGTGAGGATCGCGACGAAGCCGAGCCCGTCGGTCACTCGGACGGCTGATCGTCGAGCGACGTCCGCTCGATCTCGCGCGTCTCGAACACCTCGAAGACGTCGCCTTCGCGCAGGTCGTTGAAGCCTTCGAGCAGGATGCCGCACTCGAACCCTTCGGTCACCTCACGGACGTCGTCCTTGAAGCGACGGAGCTGCGCGACCGTCGTCTCGTGGATGCGCGTCCCCTCCCGGAAGATCCGCACGTTCGCATTGCGGCGTACGACACCGCTCGTGACCATGCAGCCCGCGATCGTGCCGACGCGCGACGCGCGGAAGAGCGCGCGCACCTCGACCTCGCCGAGGATCGCCTCGGTCTCGACCGGGGAGAGCATCCCGACGAGCGCCTGCTCGATCTCCTCGGTCAGCTGGTAGATGACCCGGTAGAGACGGATCTCGACGCCCGAGCGCTCGGCGACGCCGCGCACCTCCGCCGACGGACGTACGTTGAAGCCGACGATCATCGCGCTCGACGCAGCGGCGAGATTGACGTCGTTCTCGGTGATGCCGCCCACGCCGGTGTGGATCACGTTCACGCGCACCTCGGGGTGCTGGATCTTGCCGAGCTCGGAGACAATTGCCTCGACCGACCCCTGGACGTCGCCCTTGACGACGATGTTCAGGTCGGCCACCGCACCGGTGCCCATCTGCTCGAAGAGCTTCTCGAGCGACACACCGCCGGTCCGCTGCTTCGCCATCGCCTCGCGGCGCAGGCGCTCGCCCCGCTGCTGCGCGAGATCGCGCGCGCGGCGCTCGTTCTCGACGACGCGGCCGAGCTCGCCGGCGGGCGGCGGACGGTCGAAGCCGAGGATCTCGACGGGCTCGCCGGGGCGCGATTCCTGAATCCGCTCGCCGCGGTAGTCGTAGAGCGCGCGCACGCGGCCCCACGCGTCACCGGCGACGATCGCGTCGCCGACCTTGAGCGTCCCGCGGTGGATCAGCATGGTCGCGACGGGGCCGCGGCCCACGTCGAGACGCGACTCGATGATCGGGCCGGAAGCTTCTGCGTCGGGGTTCGCGCGCAGGTCGAGCTCTGCGTCGGCGACGAGCAGGATGCGCTCGAGCAGATCGTCGAGGCCCTCGCCCTGCTTCGCCGAGACGCGCGCGATCTGGACGTCTCCGCCCCACTCTTCGGGCTGCAGCCCTTCGGTCGCGAGCTCGCTGAGCACCCGATCTGCGTTCGCGTCCGGCAGATCGATCTTGTTGACGGCGACGACGATCGGCACCTCTGCCGCACGCGCGTGCGAGATCGACTCCTTGGTCTGCGGCATGACACCGTCGTCGGCAGCGACGACGAGCACCGCGATGTCGGTGACCTTCGCGCCGCGGGCGCGCATGGCGGTGAACGCCTCGTGACCCGGAGTGTCGAGGAACGTGATGAGGCGACCGTCGTGGTCGGCCTGGTACGCGCCGATGTGCTGCGTGATGCCGCCCGCCTCGGTGGCGACGACGGATGTCTGGCGGATCGCGTCGAGCAGCGTCGTCTTGCCGTGGTCGACGTGACCCATGATCGTGACGACCGGAGGACGCGCCTTGAGCGTGTCCTCGGCGTCCTCGAAGACCTCGGGCTCGGTGTCGTCGTCGTCCGCGTGCTTGATCGTCACCTCGCGCTCGAGCTCGGCGGCAATCAGCAGGACCTCGTCGTCTGTGAGCGACTGCGTCGCAGTCTTCATCGTCCCGAGATTCATCAGGAGTTTGATGATCTGCGGCATCGCGACGCCGAGCGCCTGCGAGAAGTCGCGCAGCGTGACGCCGGACTCGACGGTCGCAGGCCCGGTCGGCGCCGCGACCTCGCGCGGCTGGCGCGGCCCGCGATCGGCAGGACGGTCGCTCGGGCGCTGGCGCTGCCCGGTGCCGGGACGCCCGCCGCCGCCGTCGATGACGACGCGACGGCGCCCTTTCGGGCCGCCTCCGCGGGGTCTGATCGGTCTGTTCGGTTTGCCGTTGGCCATTTCGTCACGAACCAGTGTAGAGACGGGAGAGATCGGGGTCGACGCGGACGGTCTGACGCAGGATGCGGCTGAACGCCCGGCGGGAAGCCGCCCGCTCGAAGCACGGCAGGCGGTGGCACGTGTAGACCCCGCGTCCGTCACCCGCGCCGGGGATCAACGATCCCGCCTCCTGGTGGAAGCGCTGCAGCTCCGCCTGCGGTGCACGGCGGCCGCAACCGGCACAGGTGCGGATCGGGTTACTCGTCGTCGACGCTCACCTCGACCGGTGCGTCGCCCGGGCCGGCCGGGAACTCCTCGGGCTCGGGGTTGCCGAACGCGGCAGCGTCCTCGGTGACGGCCTCCGGGGCCGACACGTCGGCGATCGCCTCGAGCTCCGGCTCGCTCTCCGCGACGATCGGGTTGTCCTCGTCGTCGGTCTCGTGGGCCGCGAGCTCCTGGTGTGCCGGCACGCCGCAGTACTTCGACCCCGGCAGCGACGCGTTCGGGCACCGCTTGCCGTTCGAGAGCACCGCCGCGCAGCGACCCGAGAAGTCGCCCTCTTCACCGTCCTCCCCGCCGAAGGCCGCCTCGGCCTCCTGCTGCGCGAACTCGGTGTCGGAGGTGATGTCGATCTTCCAGCCGGTCAGGCGCGCGGCGAGGCGGGCGTTCATGCCCTCCTTGCCGATCGCGAGGGCGAGCTGGTCGTCCGGCACGACGACGGTCGCCTCGCGGCCTTCGTCGTCGAGGTACACCTCCCGGACGCGCGCCGGCGAGAGCGCCTTGGCGACGAAGCGCGCCGGCTCGTTGTTCCACGGGATGATGTCGATCTTCTCGCCACGGAGCTCGGACACGACCATGCGCACGCGCGAGCCGCGAGGCCCGACGCACGCGCCGACCGGGTCGACGCCCTGGGCGTGCGACTCGACGGCGATCTTCGACCGGTAACCCGGCTCGCGAGCGACGCCGCGAATCTCGACGAGACCGTCGGCGATTTCCGGCACCTCGAGCTCGAAGAGCGTCTTGATCAGCTCCGGGTCGCGGCGCGAGAGAATCACCTGCGGGCCCTTCGTGCCGGTGCGGACGTCGCGGATGACCGCCTTGATCCGCGACCCCTGCTCGTACCGCTCGCCGTCGACCTGCTCGGGCCCCGGCAGCAGCGCCTCGACCTTCCCGAGGTCGACGAGGATGTTCCGACGGTCGCCCGTCTGCTGGACGATGCCGGTGACGACCTCGCCGACGCGGTCGATGTACTCGTCGTACATCATCTCGCGCTCCGCCTCGCGGATCCGCTGCAGGATGACCTGCTTCGCGGTCTGGGCGGCGATGCGGCCGAAGTTGTCGGGAGTCACGTCATCGCGCTTGATCAAGTCCGGCGGAACCTCGGACCAGTCGAGCTCGAGATCGTCGTCGGAGAGCAGCGTATGGTTCTTCTCGCCGCTCTCCTCCTCGAGGCGCTCGAGCTCGTCGAGGGCGCGCTCGCGTGCCTCGTCGATCAGCCGCTCCTCGAGGTCGCCCGGAATCTCGATCGAGTACACGCGGAAGTCCCCGCGGTCGTCGAGCTCCACGGTGGCATGGCGCGTCGCGCCTGGTGTCTTCTTGTAGGCGGCGAGCAGCGCATCCTCGAGCGCGGCGACCAGGGTGCCGCTCTCGATTCCCTTCTCGCGCTCGATCTCGCGAACCGCGTCAACGATCTCCTGGCTCATCCTTGATTCCCTTCATCGATCAGATTGGCCCGCACGATCTCCTCGTACGGTATGTCTGCTGCATCCGGTCCAGTGCGGATCTGAACCGATCGTTCACCTGCTGCAAGCACCTCGCCTCGCGCCCTTCGCGTTGTCGTCTTCACGCGCACCTTTCGCCCGACTGCACGCTCGAAGTGCGCGCGCGTGCGCAATGGTCGATCGAGGCCCGGTGACGATACCTCGACGCTGTAGGTGTCGAGGTAGCTCCGAAGCACGTCGGTCACCCGCTGGCAGAGCGCGTGGTCGACGCCTTGGGGATGGTCGACGTAGACGCAGAATCGATCCTTGCCGGTGAGCTCCAGCGCAAGCACCTCGACCCCGGGCAGGGCCGACTCGACCGACCGAGCGATCTCGCGTTGCAACTCTCGTTCTTTCTGCTGCGGTGTCGTCGCCACCCGTCGAGAAACCACCCCTTCTAACGAAAAATGGGCGCGACGCGCCCACCTCGAAAACTGCTCGAACTGTGGTGGCAAAAAAGGTAGCAGACCCTGAAAAGAAGGGCGCGGCGCGCAAATTCTCTCCCCTTGCGCGGCCGCGCCCGAGAGGAGCTATCGACGCTAATAGCCCGGGACTTTAGGACGACGTGCGCCCGGGGGAGTCGGTCGACTCCAGCACGACCGTCACAGGCCCGTCGTTCACGAGCTCGACGTCCATGTGTGCGCCGAAGACACCGGTCTCGACCGTGACTCCGAGCCCACGCAGCGCCTCGCAGAAGCGGTCATACAGTGGCTCCGCCACCTCCGGGCGTGCGGCGCGCGAGAACGACGGGCGGTTTCCCTTCGCGGTGTCGGCGATCAGGGTGAACTGGGACACGACGAGCGCCGAGCCGCCCGTCTCGAGCAGCGAGCGGTCGAACCTTCCGTCGTCGTTCTGGAAGATGCGCAGCCGCGCGACCTTCTCGGCGAGTCGGACGACGCCGGCCTCGTCGTCGCCGTCGGCGATCCCGAGCAGCACGAGCAGGCCCGGGCCGATCGAGCCGCCCGGTGTCGACGACGCGCGGGCCACACGCTGAGCCACTGCTCTCACTCGAGGTCCAGGATGCGGGACGAGTAGGTCTCGGAGCTCGGCTTCATCGAGCTTGCGAGCTTGTAGTGCCCGTTCGCCTCCGCGGTCCTGCCGAGGTGCTCGAGTGCGCGACCGAGCGCGTAGTGCGCGTAGTGGTCCGTCGGCGACAGCTCCTCGACGATCGTGCGGAACTCGCGCTCTGCATCGCGCCAGCGAGCGAGCCGGAAGTACGCGATCCCGAGGGCCTCGCGAATCGACGCCTTCGCCGGCTCGAGCTTCTTCGCCTTCTCGAGCGGGACAGTCGCCTGCGCGGTCAAGCCCGATCGAAGGCGCTTCTGCCCCTCGCGGAACAACTCGTAGGCGCTCTCGGTCATCCCAGGTAATCGAAGTTCTCGCGCATCACGTCGGCGGGCGACGTCAGGCTGCGGGTCCTTCCCACCTGGATAGCAGACACCGTCGCGCCGTCGCCGGACGCACGCCTGAACACCTCCTGTAGCTCGTACGGCGGCGTGCCGGGCAGCGGTTCGAGGTGCGCGTGGACGCGGGAACCCAACAACCAGAGCGGCGCCCGATGCTCGCCCGACCAGCCGACCGCGCCGTCGCTCGAGCCGGCGGCGAACGCGAACCGCGCGAGCGCCCCCGTCTCGAACACCGTGTCCGCTGCAACCGCCAGATAGGGCGGCCGGCCGCGCCCACGGAGAACCGCATCAGCAGAGCCGAGACCGGGCGGCTGGCGCACGAACTCGATCGGGTAGGGAAGCGGACGCACGAGCGCTTCCACCTGATCGGCGAGGTGACCCGTCACGACGACGATCCGCTCGCAGAACGCGAGCTCGTGCAGGAGGGTCACGACGACTGGGCGGCCGTCGATCGGCAGGATCGGCTTGGGCCAGCGGTCGGTCAACGGCCGGAGCCGCGTCCCCTCCCCCGCGGCCATCACGACTGCCTCTACTGCAGCAGCCTTTCGACCTCGTCCAGGATCGCTGCAGCCACGCGCTGCTTCGAGCCCTTCTCGACGACCCGATCGCTGTCATGCGTCATCAGGACAACTTCGTTGTCGACCGAGTCGAAGCCGATGTCGGCGCGACCGACGTCGTTGTAGACGACCAGATCGGCGTTCTTCGTCTCCAGCATCGCCCGCTTGCGCTCGCGTCCCTCGGGACCGTGCTCGGCGCCGAACGCGACCAGCACCTGGCCGTCGCGCTTCTGCTCGCCGAGCAGCCGCGCGATGTCGTCGGTCGGCTCGAGCTCGACCGTCCAGCCTCGCTCGTCCTTCGCGCGCTTTCCGGCGAGAGCCCCGGCGGGGCGGTAGTCCGCGACCGCAGCCGCGAGGAGCAACACGTCGACGTCGGGAAGCGCGAGCGCCGCGTCGCGCATCGACTGGGCGGTCGGCGTCGGGATGGTCTCGACCCCGTGCGGAGACGGAACCGCGAGATTCGCGGCGAGGACGATCACCTCGGCGCCGCGCCGGCGTGCCTCCTCGGCGAGCGCGACGCCCATGCGACCCGACGAACGGTTGCCGAGGTAGCGCACGCTGTCGAGCGGCTCGCGCGTGCCGCCTGCGGTGACCAGCACGCGCCGGCCGGCGAGCGTACCTGGGGCGAGCAGCTGTGCGACGAGTGCGGCGATCTCCTCCGGCTCGGCCATGCGACCGACTCCCCACTCGCCCTCCGCCATCTCGCCTTCGTCAGGCCCGACGAGCTCGACGCCGCGCGCGACGAGCGTCTCGACGTTCGCACGGGTCGCGGCGTGGGCCCACATGCGCGGGTTCATCGCCGGCGCGACGAGCACCTGGCCGCGATGTGCGAGCGCCGCCTCCGTGAGGACGTTGTCGGCGATGCCGTAGGCGAGCTTCGCCAGCGTGTTCGCCGTGCAAGGGGCGACGACCAGCAGGTCGCCGGGCGTGAGGTGCTCGTAGACGTCCTCGTTCTTCGGCCTGCGCGCAAGCGCCAGGAAGGTCTCCTCCGCGACGAACCGCTGCGCTCCCGGCGTGACGAGCGGGATCACCTCGTGACCCTGCTTCACGAGCAGGCGTGTCAGCTCGCACGCCTTGTAGGCGGCGATTCCTCCGGTGACGCCCAGCAGCACCCGGCTCATGCCGGAATGGTGCCTACTTCGTCGCGGTGGAGGTGTACTCGTAGACGATCTTGCCCTCGGCGGTCTCTTCGAGGGCCATCGTCAGATAGTTCTTGGAACGCGACTGGATCAGCGGCGGCGCAAACTCGTCGAACGTCCCCTCACCGAGCTGGTGGTGGTAGTTGTTGATCTGGCGCGCGCGCTTGGCGGCGACGATCACGAGCGCATAGCGCGAGTCGACCTGATCGAGAAGCTCATCGATGCGGGGATGGATCATGGTCGCACCATGGTAGCGGGAGTCCCGAGATGCTCGGCGACGATGGCCGCAAGCGCCTCTGCAGCCTTCCTCCGGTCGTCGTTCTCGACCATGTAGTCGAAATCGCCTGCCTCCTCGAGCTGCTCGCGCGCCTTGCGCATCCGATCCTCGATCACCCCGCTGCTCTCGGTAGCGCGATCGCGTAGCCGGCGTTCCAGCTCCTCGACCGGCGCCGTCACGAACACGGTGACCGCGCCGTCGACCCGGCGCTTGACGCGCTTGGCGCCCTCCGTCTCGAGCTCGAGCAGCGGCGCCTTGCCGGCGCCGCGCAGGCGATCGATCTCGCTTCGCAGCGTGCCGTAGCGGTTGCCGACGAAGTCGACCCACTCCAGGAAGTCTCCGGCCTCGACCCGCCGGTCGAACTCGTCACGGTCGAGGAACCAGTAGTGAGAGCCGTCCTCCTCGCCCGGCCGCTGTTCACGCGTCGTTGCCGACACCGCGAGCGCGAGCTCGGGGAACCGAGGCAGCACGAGCTGGATCAACGTGCCCTTGCCGGCACCGGAAGGACCGGTGACGACGAAAACGGGACGCGCCGTCGGGCTACCGGTGGTTGAAGAGGCCAATCAGTTCGTGCCGCTGTCGGTCGGACAGGCCGCCGACCGTCTTCGACTGGCTGATGCGGCACTGGTTCAGCAGGCGCGCAGCTTTCACGCGTCCGAACTTCGGCACCGCCATCAACATGTCGAACACCTTCGCGGTCGAGACGTACTCGGGCGGCTCACCGAGGATTTGTTCGATCGAGACCGAGCCCGACTTCAGATCCTTCTTCAGTTGCGCACGCTTGACACGGATGTCATTCGCTCTCTTGAGCGCTTCCATCCGCTGGTCGAGTGAACGGACGGGAGCTTGAACCTGTGTCTGCGGCACCATGAGCGCAGCATCCTACCAACCTATTCGCTGCGTGCAACTCTCAACGTTTCGCTGAGTTTACCGCGAGGACAACAGAGTCGACCGCGACGCCGAAGGCGTCCGAAGCCGAGTCGAATCCGTGCATCTTCAGCTCCTCCGCGAGCTCCGTTCGCACGCGCGCGGGTGCATCGGGATCCGCGAAGAGAACGGTCCCGAGCGCGACGTGGGTCGCGCCGCACGCGATGAGCTCGAGCACGTGTCGTCCCGTCTCGACGCCGCCCATGCCGACGATCGGCAACTGCGTCGCACGCCGCGCCGCGAGGACCGCCGCGAGCGCGACCGGCCGCAACGCCGGACCGGAGTATCCGCCGGTCCCGCGCGACAGCGTCGGCCGGAGACGCGCATCGAGCGTCGCGCCGCGCAGCGTGTTGACCATCGACAGTCCGTCGGCGCCCGCCGCCTCGATCGCGCGGACGGTCTCGCCCATGTCCCATGAGTGCGGAGAAACCTTGGCGTAGAGCGGCTTTGCGGTCACGCGGCGGCAGGCGCGGACGATCTCCGCAGCCGACTCGGGCGCTTCGTCGACGTTCGGGCACGACAGGTTGAGCTCGATGCATGCGACGTCGTCGCGCGTGAGTTGCTCGCATGTCTCTGCGTATTCGCGCGACGTGAATCCACCCACCGAGACCCATATGGGCACGTCGAGTTCATGTGCCAAGCGCGGCAGCATTCGGCCGAGGAACGCTTCCCGTCCCGGGTTCGCCAACCCGATGGCGTTCAGCATCCCGGACTCCGTTTCGGCGATGCGAACCGGCCGGTTGCCCTCGCGGGGCTCGGGCGTCACCGTCTTCGTCACGAAGGCGTCGAGCGACCGCGCCACCACGGGCGCAGTGAGCGCGTCGAGGCATCCGGACGCATTCAGGAGAAGCACAGGACGGGTCCTTCCACACACAACCTCGTCAGCTCACCGTCGATCTCGACGACGCAGCCGTAGCAGGCGCCGTACCCGCACGCCATCGGCGCCTCCCATGCCAGTTGCGCGTCGGGTGCGATCGCGCGAATCGCTTCGAGCATCGGCTCGGGACCGCACGCGAGCACGTCGCGACCGCGAGGCATCGCGTCGGTGACCAGCACGGGGTCGATCACGACCTCGGCGTTCGGCAGCAGCGCCGCCGCTTCTGCGTGATGGTCGGACCTGAAGCCGAGGACGGCAGGTGGCTGCTCGAGCGCCTCGGCGAGGTACGGCAGCGGCGCGATGCCGATCCCGCCGCCGACGAGAAGCGGACGCTCGACGTCGAGGCGAAACCCGTTGCCGACCGGGCCGAAGACGTGGAGCTCGTCGCTCGGCTCGAGTGCCGCGAGCGCACGCGTGCCCGGCCCGATCGCGTCCAGCAGGAACGCGAGCTCGCCGCGCGGCGCGAGACACAGCGACATGGGGCGCGGCAAGACGCGGCCCGGCGCCTCGAGCATGAAGAACTGTCCGGGGATCCCTGGATCGAGGGAGCCTCGGCTCACCCGAAGGAGCGTGTACGGGCCGATCGCCTCGACGGCGACGACGCTAAGACGCTCTCGCCTCGGCCTCGACATCGATCCGCTCCTGCAGAGACAGCGCCGTCTCGGCGCGCGCGTTCGCGATCGCGTGGACGGCGGCGGTGGCCGCCGCGACGGTGGTGATGCACGGCACGCGCGCCGCGAGCGCCGCTTCCCGGATCAGATAGCCGTCCGAACGCGGGTCGGGACCGCCGCCGGGCGTGTTCACGACGAGGTTGCAGCGGCCTCGCCGGATCAGGTCGACCACGCTCGGGACCGGCAGGCTCTCACTGACCTTGCGGACCTCGAAGACCTCGAGCCCGGCGTTGCGGAGCGTCTGCGCGGTCCCCCCCGTCGCGTACAGGAGAAAGCCGAGACCGACGAACGCCGCGGCGACGGGGATTGCCGCAGCCTTGTCCTCGTCGCGCACGGAGAGGAACACCGCTCCGTCGCGCGGCAGCGGCCGGCCGGCGGCGCGTTCCGCCTTGGCGAGCGCGGTCGGAAGGTCCGCCGCGCTCGTCATCACCTCGCCGGTCGAGCGCATCTCGGGTCCCAGCACAGGATCGGCGCCCGGGAAGCGGGCGAACGGGAGCACCGCCGCCTTGACGCTCACCTGGCGCGGCGGTCGCTCCGCCGGCAGGTCGAGCTCGGCAAGGCGTTCGCCGGCGGCGAGCCGGCATGCCGCCGCCACCAAGTTGACGCCCGTCGCCTTGGACGCGAACGGCACTGTTCGGGACGCGCGCGGGTTCACCTCGAGCACGAACACCTCCTCGTCCGCCACCGCGAGCTGGACGTTGAGCACGCCGACGACGCCGAGCGCCGGGCCGAGCCGCCGGACGATCTCGTGGATCGTGGTCAGCGCCTCCGGCGTCAATGACTGGGCCGGCAGAACGCACGCGGAGTCGCCCGAGTGCACCCCGGCCTCCTCGACATGCTGCATCACCGCGGCGATGTACGTGTCGGTGCCGTCGCACAGGGCGTCGACGTCGATCTCGACCGCGTTCTCGAGGAAGCGGTCGACGAGGGTCGGACCCTGCACGCCGGCGAACGCCTCGCGCACCTGGTCGTCGTCATGGCAGACGCGCATGGCACGCCCGCCGAGGACGTACGACGGACGAACGAGCACGGGAAAGCCGATGCGGCCGGCCAGATCGACGGCTTCCGCACCGCTCCCCGCGATCCCCCACGCCGGACAGGTGATCCCGAGCTCGCGGAGCACACCGCCGAACCGTTCGCGGTCTTCGGCGAGGTCGACCGCCTCGAACGGCGTCCCCAAGATGCGGAAACCGGCGGCCTCGAGGTCGCGTGCCAGCTTGAGCGGAGTCTGGCCGCCGAACTGGATCACGACGCCGTCGGGCTGCTCGCGCGCGCAGACGGCGAGCACGCCGGCCGCGTCGAGCGGCTCGAAGTACAGGCGGTCCGATGTGTCGTAGTCGGTGGAGACGGTTTCCGGGTTGCAGTTCACCATCACCGCCTCGTAGCCGAGCGACCGGAACGTCTGGACGGCGTGCACGCAGCAATAGTCGAACTCGATGCCCTGCCCGATCCGGTTCGGGCCCGACCCGAGGATCAC
>DASXDB010000105.1:0-12071 GCA_036490895.1 Gaiellaceae bacterium | reverse complement strand
GCGGGGCTGCACGGATGGGAGGTGATCGACTGCCTCGTCACGCTCGTCGACTGCTGGTACAGCCTCGCGGACGGCCCTCCGTCGCGGCGCGGCCCCTTGAGCATGCCGTCGGACTTTCGCGGCTTGACGGCCCACGTGCTGGCGCGGGCGCTCGCGAACGCGGGCACGGTCGTGTGCGAGCCGATCCTCCGCATCCGCGTCGAGATCCCGGTCGCGTCACTCGGCGCCGTCATGGCCGCGGCACGGCGTCTCGACGCGACGCTCGAGCAGCCGACGGCGCGCGACGACACTGCGACGCTGGAGGGCGAGCTCCCGGCGGTGCGCCTCTCGAGCCTGCAGCGGCAGCTGCCCGGCCTCACGCGCGGCGAAGGCGTGCTCGAGTCGAGCTTCTCGGGCTACCGGCCGGCGGTGAGCGCCGTGCCCGGATGACCCTCGAGCGACGCCAGGAAACGCTCGGCGTCGAGCGCGGCCATGCAGCCGGAGCCGGCGGCCGTGATCGCCTGCCGGTAGGTGCGATCCTGGACGTCGCCCGCGGCGAAGACGCCGGGGATGTTGGTCGCGGTCGAGCCCGGGCTCGTCACCAGATAGCCCTGGTCGTCGTGGTCGAGGTAGCCGACGAACAGCGCCGTCGACGGGTCGTGCCCGATCGCGACGAACAGGCCGTCGGCCGGGACCTCCCACGTCTCGTCGGTGAGCGTGCTACGCAGCAGCAGCCCCTCGACCTTCACGTCGCCGATGATCTCGTCGACCACGGCGTTCAAGACGTAGTCGAGCTTCTCGTTTCGATCCGCACGGTCGACCATGATCCTCGACGCGCGGAACTCGTCGCGCCGGTGGACGAGGTGCACGTTTGACGCGAACTTCGTCAGGAAGAGCGCCTCTTCGAAGGCGGAGTCGCCGCCCCCGACCACGTACACGTCCTTGTCGCGGAAGAACGCCGCGTCACAGGTCGCGCATGCGGAGACACCACGGCCCTTGTGCTTCTCTTCGGACGGGATGCCCAGGAAGCGAGCGGTGGCGCCCGTGGCGATGATCACCGCGCGGGCGGTGTACTCGTCGTCGCCGACGAACACGCGGTGCGGCTGTTCGGAGAAGTCGACCTTCGTCACGTCGTCGGTGATGAACTCGGCGCCGAATCGCTCCGCCTGGCGGCGGAAGTCGGACATCATCTCGGGTCCCATCACGCCGTCCGCGTACCCTGGGTAGTTCTCGACGTCGCTCGTGATCATCAACTGCCCGCCCCACTGGAAGCCTTCGATCACGAGCGGCTCGAGGTCCGCCCGCGCGGCGTACAGCGCTGCCGTGTACCCGGCCGGGCCGCCGCCGATGATGATCAGTTCGCGCGTCTTCACTTCAACCTTCAGGGTAGTAAACGACACAGGCCGGTCGGATGTTCCGGGTCGACCGGCGCCCTGCGGGGAAGTACCGAGCAGGTTTACCGCGATCCGCTGACGCTCGAGCCCTTCTGCTGCTGGACGATCCGACGAAATCGCAGGCCCAACGCAGGAGGACAGAACCATGAAGAAGATCGCCATGCTGTACCTGACCGTCGCGCTCCTCGCGTTCGGCACTGGTCAGGCATTCGCACACACCACGCATGCGACCGCGACGAAGGTCACCGTCGTCATGCACGACCCCGGGTGCCACTGGTTCTCGGCCAACGGCGCGTTCAAGACGAAGCTCGCCGTCAAAGGCCCCGCGAAGCTGCTGAACGTCGACGAGGCGGCCCTCAAGGTCGTCGGCGCCGGCACCGTTCGGCGGGTCGCCGTCGGCAAGACTGCGCTGCTCGGCAAGGGCACCTACGCGATCACGATGGTCGGCCAGGCGCCCGACGACAACCATTTGAAGCTCGTCGTCCGCTGAGGCGTGTTCAGACGGGGAGCGTCAGGCTCGCGAGGTCGCTCGGGTAGTCCGTGAGGAGGTCGTAGCCCGCTTCCGTCACGACGACAGTGTCGGAGTGACGGAAGCCGCCGACCTCGCGGTCGTACAGCCCCGGCTCGATGGTGAAGACCATGCCCGGCTCGAGCGGCGTCGTGTCGCCGACATCGAGGAACGGCGCCTCGTGGTTCCGCAGGCCCGCGCCGTGGCCGGTGTGCTGGCGCCAGTACCGCTGGAGGTCGTGCCGTGCGAAGTACTCCATCACGGCGCCGTCGACGTCTGCGCACGTTGCGCCCGGACGGATCGCAGTGAAGGCCGCCTCGCGCGCACCGAGCATGTGGTCGAACAGCCGGCGCATCCGGTCGGTCGGCGGGCCGATGATCAACGCGCGCTCGAGCTCCGCCTGGTAGCCCCACACCGGAGCGCCCGTCTCGGTGACGAGGACGTCGCCTGCCTGGAACTCGATGTTGTGCGCGACCGCGTGTGCCCACGCGCTCCGGAGTCCGATCTGGCCGCGGAAGCCGGCCTTCGCGCCGTCGCCGGACCCGAGCAGCCCGCGCGAGCCGTGTGCCGCGAGCATTGCCATGGTCGTCTCCTGCTGTGCTCGGAGGCTCGCCTCGGCCTCGGTCGACCCGACCCGCGTGTACTGCTCGAGGAGTCGATGAGCGTGCGCGCACCAGCGTCCGCTCTCCCGGAGCAGTTCGACCTCGGCCGGGCTCTTGCGGACGAGCATCTGCTCGATGTCGTCGACGAGGAGCGGCACGGACGCGCCGGTGACGTCGCTGAGCGCGGGGCCGCGGTAGCCGAGGATGCCCGGATAGCCGTCGTTGTCGGCGGCGATCGTGCCTCTCAGCCCGAGCTCGGCTGCGACGCGCGCGAGGACGACCATCGGATGCTCCGGTCCGGGGTACTCGGGGTAGGACTCGACGCGGTCGAACGAGGACTCCGCGCGCGTGCGCTCCACCTCGAACTCCGGTACGAAGATCACGTCGTCGCCGCCGGCCGACTGCAGGTAGACGATCGGGCGCTCGTTCGAGAGGAACCAGAACCCGGTGAAGTACGTGATGTAGGTCGGGTCGAAGAGGGCGTACCCGGTTGCGCCGACGGCTTGGGCACGCTCGCGCAGCCTGGCGCGGCGCTCTGCGTGCTCTTCGGCCGAGATCACGCGGCGAGCTTACGCAGCTTCGATCGCGTACGGCGGGTCGTCGACGTCCGCCTCGATCTCGTCGACGTCCGCGTCCTCGCTCGCGCGCTCGAGCTTCCCGGCGAACCGATCGAGCCGCTTCTCGGCCGAGGCGAACTTCGTCTGCGCGTTGCCGAGATGCTTGCCGACCACGTCGAAGTCCTCGACGAACCGGTCGAAGTCGCGCGTCAGGTCGGCGACGTACTCCATCACCTCATGGGCGTGCTCTTCGATCTGCATCCCGCGCAGCCCGAACGCGATCACCTGGAGGTAGGCCGTGAACGTCGACGGCGACATCGGGAAGACGCGGCGCTCGTGTGCGTACTGGAGGATCGACGCAGTCGGGCTGCAGGCGAGCTCGTAGTAGACGGCCTCGACCGGGATGTACATGAACGCGAAGTCGGACGTGCCTTCGTCCGGGCGCACGTACTTGGCCGCGATCGCGTCGACATGTGTCCGCACGTCGCGCGCGAACGCCTTCTCCGCGAGCCGGCGCTCTTCGTCGGTCGCTGCCTCGACGAGGCGCTGGTAGTTGTCGAGCGGGAACTTCGAGTCGACGGGGATCAGCAGCCCGCCGGCCTTCACCGCGGCATCGACGCGCTCACCGGTGGAGAACCCGTACTGCATCTGGAACGCGGTCGCCGGCAGCCGGTCGCGCAGGAGGTTCTCGAGCAGCAGCTCGCCGAAGCCGCCGCGCGCCTTCGGCGGCCGCAGCGCCTGTTCGAGGCGCGAGAGGTCCTTGGCGCGCTCGAGCATCTGTGCTGCGGCGCTGTCGACCTTGCCGAGTCGCTCGTGGATCTCGGTCGTCGTCTTCTGGGCGCTTTCGAGGCGGCGGTCGACCTTGACGTCGAGCTGGCCGAGCCGGCGGTCGAGGGTCGCGTCGAGGTGCTCGAGGCGGCGGTCGACCGCGGCATCGCGCTCCTCGAACTGGTGGGCGGTCGCCGTGCGCAGCTCGCCGAGGCCGGCGCCGAGCGAGGCCTGACCGGCCCGCAGCTCGCGGGCGAGCCACAGGAGCCCACCGACGGCGATCACGAGCACGAGGACGACGAGAAGAAGCGCCATGGACCGACGAACGCTAAAGGCCCCGTCGGACGGCACAAAAAATCAGCCCCGACAACTCCGAGGAGCCGCCGGGGCTGAGTGCCGGATCCAGCGACTCCGAAGAGCTACCGGATCCGACGGGCGGAAGGTATCCGGGCGGGACCGGGCGGGTCAAGCCGGTCACGACCCGAAAGGTCGCAAAGTGCGGATGTTTCTCCTGGACCTTTGAGGGATTGCACCGCCCTCGCCTGGCTGTTAGATCAAACAGAGGTCTTCTGTCATGCGACTGGGAGGTTCGAGTTGCGTCAGTTGAGGGGGTGGACGCTCGTCGCCGTGGCCGCGCTCGGCGTCGCCGTGGTGTGCGGGTCGGTTGCCCGGGCGAACCCGCCCGAGGTGCAGAAGAACGGGATCGCGTATGCCAAGGGCCACGACGCCGGCCACGGGCCGTCGTCGAGGGTTCTGTTGACCTACCACAACGGTGGCGTGATGACGTCCGGTGCCGCAGTCGAGGCGATCTTCTGGGGCTCGAGTTGGGGGACCTACAGCGGGGACAAGGAGTCCGGCATCGACACCCTCTACGGGGGGATGAGCAACACGCCGTACCTGAGGACGAACGACGAGTACACGCAGTCGGGCGGGGCGCACGTCTCCCCGACCGTCAACTATCTGGGTCACACCGTCGACGCGTCGTCGGCGGGGTCGCGGGATCCAGGGACGAGTGGCGTGCTCGCCGAGGTGCAGAGGGCCCTCAGCACGGCCCACGTGACCCCGGCCCCGAACGGCTACTACCCCGTGTACACCGACATCCCCCGCGGCAGTGCCGGCTATTGCGCGTGGCACAGCTGGGGGACGATCGGTTCGACGCCGGTGCAGTTCGGCTTCTTCTTCAAACTCGACAACGATCCGGGGTGCGATCCGGCCGATGGAGGGAAGCTCGGTCACAGCCAAGGGCTCGCTGCGATCGCGAACGTCAGCGGTCACGAGCTGAGCGAAGCGCTGACCGACCCGCGCGGCGCCGGCTGGTTCGACCAGAAGGGCGCCGAGAACGCCGACAAGTGCGCCTGGACGTTCGGCGGGAACGTCTCGATCGGCGGCCAGAGCTGGAAGATCCAGGGCAACTTCTCGAACAACGCCTACAACGCCCGCACCGGCTACGACGGCGCCGGCTGCATCCAGACCGCTTCGTAGGGAACATCCGTTCGATCGCGTACGCTGGGCCCGGAGATGGACGTCTTCGGCCCCGGCGGCGCGCTCGAGCGCGCTCTGCCCGAATACGAGCCGCGCCCGGAGCAGGCGGCCCTCGCCGCCGAGATCGACCGTGCCCTCGGAAACGGCGAGCACCTCGTCGCGGAGGCGGGCACCGGCGTCGGCAAGAGCCTCGCCTATCTGATTCCGGCGCTCGAGTCGGGGCAGAGGGTCGTCGTCGCGACCGCGACGAAGGCCCTGCAGGAGCAGCTGCTCGGCAAGGACGTGCCGATCGCGGCGGCGGCGATCGGCCGGCCGGTCGACGCCCGTGTCCTGAAAGGCCGCGCGAACTACTTGTGTCGGCGCCAGCTGCAGGGCTTCCAGCCGTTCCTGCTGCCTGGGGGGAACGATGGCGCGGCGTGGGAGGCCATGCAGTCGTGGCTCGACTCGACGGAGACGGGCGACCGGGCGGAGCTCGAGGTCGAGCCGTCCGCCGCCCTGTGGGGCGAGCTGTCCGTCGGCCCCGACCGGTGCTCGGGTCGCCGCTGCCCGTTCGTGTCGGCGTGCTTCTCGGAGGCGGCGCGCGCGCGGGCCGCGGAAGCCGATCTCGTGATCGTCAACCACGCGCTCTACTTCGCGCACATCGCGTCGGGCGGAAGCGTCCTGCCCGAGCACGACGCGGTCGTCTTCGACGAGGCCCACCGGCTCGAGGAGTCCGCTGCGTCCTGGCTCGGCGGCCGTGTCTCCCGGCAGGGGTTGCGACGGCTGGCGCACGACGTCGAGCGGGCATGCCGCGAGGCGCAGCGTCCCCTGCCGGCGCGCGAGCTCGACCGGGTCGAGCGGACCGGCGACCGACTCTTGCGAGCGGTCGCGCCGCCCGCCGGCCGGCGGCGGCTTCGCGAGGTCCCGGCGGAGTCGGCGCTCGTCCTCGTCGACGCGCTGGGCGACCTCGCCACCGCGCTGCACGGACAGACCGAGGATCTCGACGCGCTCTCGCGCCGCGCGCTGGCTGCCGCGGGCGAGGTCGATGCGTGCCTCGAGCCCGGCCTCGAACGCGTCGTCTGGTCCGAGCCGGACGCGCTCGCCTGGGCGCCTGTCGACGTCGCCGAGGAGCTGCGCGAACGCCTCTGGGAGGACGGCCCCACCGCGATCCTCGTCTCGGCGACGCTCACGGCCGGCGAGGACGCGACGTTCGTCCGCCGCCGGCTCGGCCTCGACCGGGCGCGTGAGGCGGTGGTCGGCTCGCCGTACGACTTCCCCGATCAGGCGCTGCTCTACGTGCCGCGCACCATGCCCGATCCACGCGGTGAGGGGTTCACCGAGCGCGCTGCCGAGGAGATCGTGTCCCTCCTCGCACTGTCCGAGGGCCGCGCGCTCGTGCTCACCTCGAGCTACCGCGCGCTCGCCGTCTACCGCGACCATGTCCGCGGGCGCGTCCCGTACGACGTGCTGGTGCAGGGCGAGGCGCCGCGCGAGCGTCTGCTCGAGCGCTTCCGCGACGAGGTCGGATCGGTGCTGCTCGCGACGTCGACGTTCTGGCAGGGGGTCGACGTCCCCGGCGAGGCGCTGTCGCTGCTCGTGATCGACAAGCTGCCGTTCTCGGCGCCCGGCGACCCGCTGCACGAGGCGCGGTGCGAGGCCGTCGAGGAGGCGGGCGGCGACTGGTTCCGCGACTACGCGCTCCCGACCGCGCTGCTGCAGCTGCGACAAGGCTTCGGCCGCCTCATCCGCGGCCACTCCGATCGCGGCGTTGTCGCGATTCTCGATCCGCGGCTCCGGACGCGCCCGTACGGACGGGCGTTTTTCGCGGCGCTGCCGCGCTGCCCGCTGGTCGATGATCTCTCGGCGGTCGGTGCATTCTTCGGCAGGAACGTCGCCGTTTCCGCTTGAATGGCGCGACCGAATGGCGAAGAAGAAGCCGAGGACTCCAACGCCGCCACGGCGCGTCCAGGCGCCGCAGCGCCGGGCCGCAGCAGCGCCTGATCCCGCCGTGCGGCACCGCATGATCCTGTACGGGATCTCGGGAGCGGGCTTCGTCGGGCTCATCGTCGTCGTGCTGGTCGTCGCGCTGGCCGGGGGCAGCAGCAACGCGAAGGCGGCGATCAAGACGATCCGTGCGCAGGGGTGCCAGTACCGCAAGTACCCCGCGCTGCCGCGGACGCCGCACTACGCGACGCTGACGCCGAACCCGCCGCCCAAGTGGAACTCGTTTCCCCCGACGAGCGGGCGCCACTACTACCAGCCGCTGCCGTTCGGCATCTACACGGAGCCGGTGCCGGAGATCCGGCTCGTGCACAACCTCGAGCACGGCGCGGTGATTCTTCAGTACGGGAACAAGGTGTCCGCCGCCCAGGTGCAGCAGATCACGACCTGGTACCAGAAGGACGCGAACGCGCTCGTCGTCGCGCCCCTGCCGAAGCTCGGTGCCAAGGTGGCGCTGACCGCGTGGACGGACTGGACCGAATGCAACGGCTTCAGCCTGAAGGCGGCGAATGCCTTCCGGAGTGCGTTCCGCTACCACGCGCCCGAGTCGGGAGTGTTCCCGAAGAGCGCCCTCCAGCCCGGCCAGTGACGCTCTTACGCTGACCTCGCCGGGGTGGCGGAACCGGTAGACGCAGTCGGCTTAAAACCGACGGCCTTCGGGCGTGGGGGTTCGACTCCCTCCCCCGGCATTCACCGAGATCAGCCGCGACGTGAGCGTTTCGACAGCGCCCGCTGCTGCTGCGCGAGCTCGGCCGTGATCGCCTTCGCGTCGTAGCGCCAACGCCAGTTCGCGCCGCCCTCCGAGCCGGGGAGGTTCATCCGCGCTTCGCCGCCGAGGCGCAGCACGTCCTGCAGCGGTGTGATCGCGAGCGCGGCGCGCGACCGCCATGCCTGTTCGATCAGCGACCACGCGGGGTCGGCGGCGTCGAGCCTCGTGGCCGCGCGCTCGCGGTCGGTCAGGGACTCCCACCAGCCGAGCGCGGTGTCGTTGTCGTGCGTACCCGTGTAGACGACCGCCTGTTCTCGGTGGTTCTCGGGCCGGTGCGGATTCCGGGCGCCGCCGCCGAGCTGGAACTGCAGCACGACCATCCCCGGCAGGCCGAGCTCGTGGCGCAGGCGGACGACGGGGCCTGTGATGACTCCGAGGTCCTCGGCGACGAGGTCGAGTGTGCCGAGCTCCGCGTAGACCGCCTCGAAGACGGATGCGCCGGGACCGCGCAGCCACCGGCCGTGGCGTGCGGTCTTGTTCCCGCGCCGCACCGACCAGTACGCCACGAAGCCGCGGAAGTGGTCGACCCGCATCAGGTCGACGAGCTCGAACGAACGTCGGAACCGCTCGATCCACCAGCGGTACCCCTCGGCCCGCATCGCTGCCCAGTCGTAGATCGGGTTGCCCCACAGCTGGCCGTTGCGCGCGAACAGGTCGGGCGGCACGCCGGCGACGGCGCGCGGCTTGAAGAGGGTCGGGTGGGCGACGTGGTCGGCGCCGTTGTCTGCGACGTAGATCGGCATGTCGCCGAAGATCCGTACGCCGCGCTTCGCGGCGTAGGCGCGGAGGGCCGCCCACTCCCGGTCGAACCGCACCTGGTCCTCGACGCTGCCGCCGAACGCGACCCAGTCTTCGATCCAGTACCGATGCCGCTCCCGGTAGGCGGCAACCTCGGAGCGTCCGACGCGCGCCCGGGGGTGCGCGAGCAGCGCGGGCGACCCCGCGAACGCCGACGGCGACATGTAGGGCGACGACGTGATCCCTTCGGGCGGCCCGAGAGGAAGGACTTGCCACCAGCGCTGCCCGGCTGCGGCGAGCCAGTCGACAAAGCGAAAGGCGTGCTGATCCAGTACTCCGTTCGGGAGGGAGCTCGGATGAAGCAGGATTCCGGATGCGCGACCCGTCAGCATGCGTTTGGGACAGACCTTCCCGCGAGAATCTCACGCCGATGCCCCTTCCCCGGAACGAAACGCCCCGTATCCAGATCCAGGCGGTCGAGCCGATCGTCGACTGCGGCCGCTATCCGGTCAAGGCGACCGTCGGAGACCACCTCGACATCTACGCGACCGTCTTCAAGGACGGGCACGACACGGTGGCCGGCGCGGTGCGGGTCCGCGGGCCGGGCGAGCGCCGCTTCGCCGAGGTGCCGCTGCTGCCGCTCGGCAACGACCGCTACGGCGGCCGCTTCCCGGTCGACCGGCCGGGCCGCTGGCAGTTCGCGGTCTCGGCGTGGACCGACCGCATCGCGACGTGGCAGGACGAGCTGCGGCGCAAGGTCGACGCCGGCCAGACGGATCTCGCCGGCGAGCTCGCCGAGGGCGCCGTCCTCCTCGGGCGCGAATCGCTGACGACGGAAGACGCGCTCGCCGCAGACGCAGGCGATCGCCACGGTGTGACGACCTCGCAGGCGTACGAGGTCGACGTCGACCGCGAGCTCGCGCGCTTCGGCGCGTGGTACGAGCTCTTCCCGCGGTCGTTCGGCGGGCTCGGCGGCGTGGCGAAGGTGCTGCCTCGGCTCGCGGAGCTCGGATTCGACGTCGTGTACCTGCCGCCGATCCACCCGATCGGCCACACGAACCGCAAAGGGAAGAACAACGCGCTCGAGGCGACGACGGGCGACACCGGCTCGCCGTGGGCGATCGGCTCGGAGGAGGGAGGTCACGACGCGCTGCACCCCGACCTCGGCACGTGGAAGGACTTCGACGAGCTGACCGCCGCGGCGCGGGCGTCGGGCATCGAGATCGCGCTCGACTTCGCGATCCAGTGCTCGCCGGACCACCCGTGGCTGAAGGAGCACCCGGAGTGGTTCAACCGCCGCCCGGACGGGACGTTGAAGTACGCGGAGAACCCGCCGAAGCGCTACCAGGACATCTACAACGTCAATTTCGAGTCCGGGGACTGGCGGGGGCTCTGGCAGGCGCTGCTCGACGTCGTCCTCGGCTGGGTCGAGCGCGGCGTCACCGTGTTCCGCGTCGACAACCCGCACACGAAGCCCGCTGCGTTCTGGGAGTGGCTGATTCGCGAAGTGCGCGACGAGCATCCCGAGGTGATCTTCCTCGCGGAGGCGTTCACACGGCCCGCGATGATGACCACGCTCGCCAAGCTCGGCTTCGCGCAGAGTTACACGTACTTCACGTGGAAGAACACGAAGCAGGAGCTGCGCGAGTTCGTCGACCAGGTGCTGAGGTGGCAGCTCTTCTACCGGCCGAACATGTTCACGAACACGCCCGACATCCTTCATGAGTACCTGCAGGTCGGTGGCCGGCCTGCATTCGAGGCGCGCCTCGTGCTGGCGGCGACGCTGTCACCGTCGTACGGCATCTACTCGGGGTACGAGTCGCTCGAGAACGTCCCGGTGAGAGCGGGCTCCGAGGAGTACCTGAACTCGGAGAAGTACGAGGCGAAGGCCCGGACGCTCGACGGGCCGCTCCTCCCGCTTGTCCAGCGCCTGAACGAGATTCGCCGCGCTGAGGCGGCGTTGCAGCGGATGGAGAACCTGCGATGGCTTGAGACCGAGAATGATCAGCTCATCGCGTTCGCGAAAGGCCGGCTGGTCGTCGTCGTCAACCTCGACCCGTTTGCCGAGCGCGAAGGAGTATGCACCGTTCCCGTCACGCTCGGCTTCCCGCCGGTCTTTGCAGGGCAGGAGCTCCTCACCGAGACGGCGTTCACCTGGCGCGTCGGCCGCAACTACGTCAGGCTGCCGCCGGGTGGAGCGCACATCGTGAGGCTCGCAGGTTGAGCGAAGCAGGGAACTGGTTCGAGCGCCAGCCACTGTGGTTCAAGACGGCTGTCTTCTACGAAGTCCATCTGCGCGCGTTCTTCGACGGGAACGACGACGGGTCCGGCGACTTCCGCGGGCTCACCGACAAGCTCGACTACCTCCAGTGGCTCGGCGTCGACTGCGTCTGGCTGCTGCCGTTCTACCCGTCGCCGCTGCGCGACGGCGGCTACGACATCGCCGACTTCTACGAGATCAACCCCGACTACGGAACGGTGGACGACTTCCGCCAGTTCGTCGACCAGGCGCACCAGCGCGGCATCCGCGTGATCGCCGACCTCGTCATGAACCACACGAGCTCCGACCACGCATGGTTTCAGGCGAGCCGCACCGATCCGGCCGGCGAGTACGGCGACTTCTACGTGTGGGGCGACGACGACACACGCTGGAGCGAGGCGCGCATCATCTTCCTCGACACCGAGCCGTCGAACTGGACGTGGGACCCGGTGCGCGGGCAGTACTACTGGCACCGTTTCTTCACGCACCAGCCGGACCTGAACTACGACAACCCGGAGGTGCAGCGAAACATGCTCGACGTGCTGCGCTTCTGGCTCGACCTCGGCCTCGACGGCTTCCGCCTGGACGCCGTGCCGTACCTCTACGAGCGCGACGGCACGAACGGCGAGAACCTGCCGGAGACGCACGACTTCCTGAAGCGCGTGCGCGCCGAGGTCGACGCGAACTACCAGGACCGGGTGCTGCTCGCCGAGGCGAACCAGTGGCCCGCCGACGTGGTTGCGTACTTCGGCGACGGGGACGAATGCCACATGGCGTTTCACTTCCCGGTCATGCCGCGCATGTTTATGGCGATGCGACGCGAGGACGCACTGCCGATGATCGAGATCCTCGAGCAGACGCCGGCGCTGCCCGACGGCGCGCAGTGGGGGCTCTTCCTGCGCAATCACGACGAGCTGACGCTCGAGATGGTCACCGACGAGGAGCGGGACTACATGTACGCGGAGTACGCGAAGGACCCGCGCATGAAGCTGAACCTCGGCATCCGCCGCCGGCTCGCACCCTTGCTCGACAAC
>DASXDB010000104.1:0-3890 GCA_036490895.1 Gaiellaceae bacterium | reverse complement strand
CGTGCGTGAGCGCGGCGCGTTCGGGATCAACCGCCTGTGGGACGAGATGGATCGCATCGGGCCCGGCCTCGAGCTGCCGCTGTACGGCGGGCGCTACCGGCCGCGCGGAAACGCGTAGACCGTCCGCCCCTCGCGGCCCGTTGTGTCGACGGCCGCCCACAGCGAGTCAAGCACGGCCTCCTCGGATGCCTCGACGGCCGCCTGGAAGAGCCCGTCGATCTCGCGGCCGCGTAGCGACCGCTCGTCGAATGTCGCGAAGGCGATGAAGATCTCCCCGCTTCCGTGGTGGGCGACCGATCCGGTTCGCGCAAGGCCCAGGCCGACCCGGCGCGCGAGGCGCTCGAGGTCGTGCGGCGAGAGCGGCGCATCGGTGGCGACGACCCCGATGCAGCTTCCGGCGGCTTTCTTCCGGTGGTCCGGCGGTACGAGCCCGGGCGCGACGCCGTCGATCCGGAGCTGCTCCGGGAGGCCGAAGTTCGTGAGGAGCACCACACCGACCGTGTGCTCTCCCACGCGCCGGCTCGCCGTGCCGATGCCGCCCTTCCAGCCGAAGCAACTCATCCCCGCGCCGGCGCCGACCGCGCCCCGTTCGAAGTCGGGCGAGGCCGACGCGACGGCCTTGGCGACATCGGGCGGTTGCACGTGAGGCACCCGTGCGTCGGAGAGCCAGCTGTCGTCGCACTCCCCGACGACGGGGATCACGACGTCCTCGACGCCGACGCGCGGATCGGCCGCCATCGCGACCTGCACGGCGCCGTCGTACACGCGGCCGACCGCGTGCGTCGAGGTGAGGTAGACCGGCGTCTCGAGCAGCCCCCACTCCCGGATCTCGTGGGCGCCGGTCAGCTCGCCCGCGCCGTTCAGCACCGCGGTGCCCGCCGGGGCGGGCAGCAGCGGTGGAACGACAGCGGTGACGCCCGTCACCTCGACCGTGACGTGCCCGACCGTCACGCCGACGTCCGCGATCGAGTTGCGGGGACCAGGCTCGAGCGAGCCGATGACGATGCCGTCGTCGCGCGGGCGTGACATGGTGCGAGCCTAGTGGTCCCGTTCGTCTGGAGCGACGAGTGCCTGCGGCACGAGCCCGGCGCCGAGATCTGGGTCGGCGTGCGCACGCCCGCGACCGAGCTCCCCGAACGCGCCGCGCGGATCCGCGAGGCGCTGCTCGACGCGGGCGCATGCGAGGTGCCTGCGACCGCCCACCCCGACGTCGCGCTGCTCGCCGTGCACGATCCGGCGCTGGTCGAGTTCCTGCGAACCGCCTGGGAGGAGTGGTCTGCGCTCGGCCTGCCGAGCGACCGCGTCGTGCCGTACGTGTTCGCGCGCGAGGAGCTGACCGGCGGGCGGCCCGCACCGAAGCCGGCTGCGGTCTGGGCGCGGCCCGGACGGTTCGCCTACGACACGATGACGCTGATCGGCCCCGGCACGTGGCAGGCGGCGCGCGGCGCGGTCGACGTTGCCTTGACCGCCGTCGATCTCGTCGCCGACGGCGCTCCTGCCGCCTACGCGTGCTGCCGGCCGCCCGGGCACCACGTGACGCGATCGCTCTACGGCGGCTCGTGCTACCTGAACAACTCGGCGATCGCCGCGGCAGCGTTGCTCGAACGGGTCGGCGGCCCCGTCGCGATCGTCGACATCGACGCACACCACGGCAACGGGACACAGGAGGTGTTTCGTGGCCGCGACGATGTGCGCACCGCATCCGTGCACGTCGATCCCGGCGCGGGCTGGTTCCCGCACTTCCTCGGCTTCACCGACGAGAACGACGCCTCGAACGTGAACCTGCCGATCGCTCCCGGCTCGGGCGACGGGCCGTGGCTGGCCGCGGTGCGCAAGGCCGCGGCCTTCGCAGCCGGCGCGCGTGCGCTCGTGATCGCGCTCGGCGTCGACGCGGCCACCGCCGACCCGGAGAGCCCGCTCGCGGTCACGCACGACGGGTACGGCGAGGCCGGCCGCATCCTCGGCGAGCTCGGCGTGCCGACCGTCGTCGTGCAGGAGGGCGGCTACGACCTGGGCACGATCGGCGACCTCGCGGTCGCGACCCTCGCGGGGGTGTCAGACACTCTCGGTGTCTGACACCTTAGGGTTGGCGCATGAAGGCTCTCCCCGACGGCGGGACGATCGGCGTCACTGCGTGCGCGAGCCCGTACGACATGCGCTCCGAGCTCGACCGCGGCGTCGAGTGGTGGGAGTCGCAGGGCTACCGCGTCAAGCTCGGGCCCGGCATCCACGACCGGGACGACTACGTCGCCGGCGACCCGAGGCGGCGCGCCGAGGACCTGCACGCGCTGTTCGCCGATCCCGAGGTCGACATCGTCCAATCGCTGCAGGGCGGGTTCGGATCGAGCGAGCTGCTCCCCCACCTCGACTTCGACCTGCTCGCCGAGAGCCCGAAGCCGTTCATCGGCTACAGCGACATCACCTCGCTCCACGTGCCGATCCGCCAGCGCGCGGGGTTCCCGACGTTCTACGGCTACGGCCTCGTCGGCATGGGCGCCAAGGAGACGTCCGCGTTCAGCCGCGAACGGCTGCTCCGCGTGCTGCGCGGCGAGGTCGTCGGTGAGGTGCCGCGCGACCCCGACGACCCGTACGTGCGCGCGATCGCGCCGGGCAGGGCGAGCGGGCCGCTCGTCGGCGGCTGCCTCTGGCTCCTCATGCAGACGCTCGGGACGCCGTGGGAGCTCGAGACCGAGGGCGCGATCCTCTTCTTCGAGGACACCGACGCGCCGCCGTACTACGTCGACGGCCTGCTCACTCAGCTCCGTCACGCGGGCAAGCTCGACGGCATCGCGGGCGTGGTCGTCGGCGACATGTGGAACTGCGACTACGGCGACCTGCCGCGCGCAGTCTCGGATTGGCGCGCCGGCAAGTCGATCGAGGACGTCCTCGACAAGCACCTGGCGGGCCTCGGCGTCCCGGTGCTCTACAAGCTGCCCCTCGGGCACGGCAAGCACCTCGCTTCCATTCCCCTGGGCGTCCGGGTTACGCTCGACGCAGACGAACGGACGCTGAGGGTGGACGAATCACCGTTCCAGGACTAGGAGGCGGGCGATGAACGCACGGCGGTTGGCGATGGTCGGGGTCGTCCTTGCGGTCTGCGTGTTCGCGGCCGCAGCGCAGGGCTCTCACCTCAAGAGCGGCGGGACGTTCCGGCTCGGGACGAGCTCGCGCATCGACTCCCTGAACCCCTTCGTGGCGTTCAACCAGGACGCGTACTCGACCTTCGAGTACATCTACCCCGAGCTCATCCAGTACGACAAGGCGAACCGCAACTTCGCGCCGGACTTCGCGCTGTCGTGGAAGGCGTCGAACGCCGGCAAGACGTGGACGTTCAAGACGCATAGCGGCGCCGTCTGGTCGGACGGGCAGCCGTTGACCGCCGCCGACGCGGCGTGGACGATCAACACCGCGATCAAGTACAAGAGCGGGGCGACGGCCAACTCGGCCGGCCTGATCGCGCACATCACGCGCGCCGAGGCGCCGACGCCGACGACGCTCGTCGTCCACTACGCGGCCGCTCTCGGCAACGTCCTCGGCCAGTTCCAGCAGTTCCCGATCCTGCCGCAGCACATCTGGTCGCAGCACATCGGCCACAAGGGGAACGACCTGAAGTCGTTCCCGAACAACGCGCCGGTCGTCGGCGGCGGGCCGTTCAACCTCGTCAAGTTCCAGAAGGACCAGATCGCACTGTTCCAGCGCAACGACACGTTCTACGGGCCGAAGCCGAACGTCGACGCGTTCGGCCTGCAGATGTTCTCGAACGACGACGCACTGGTCGCCGCGCTCAAGCACCACGACATCGACGCGATCGAAGACGTGCCTGCGACGGCGATCAAGACGCTGCGCAGCTCCGGCTTCACCGTCAAGCAGGTGCCCGGGTTCGACCACAC
>DASXDB010000103.1:0-13276 GCA_036490895.1 Gaiellaceae bacterium | reverse complement strand
GCGATGCGGCACCCCGTCGAGGTGATCGCAAAGGCGCACGAGCTCGGGCTGATGAACGTGCACGTCCCGGCCGAGTACGGCGGGCTCGGCCTCAACGCGTTCGACGGCGCGCTCGTCGGCGAGGAGCTCAACTGGGGCTGCTCCGGCATCGCCACCTCGCTCGGCGCGAACGGCCTCGGTGCCGGCCCCGTGGTCATCGCAGGCACCGACCAGCAGAAGGCGCAGTGGCTGCCGCCGCTGCTCGACGCGCCGATCCTGTGCTCGTTCGGCCTCTCCGAACCGGACGCAGGCTCAGATGTCGCACGCATGAAGACGACTGCAGTGCGCAAGGGCGACGAATACGTTCTCAACGGCTCGAAGACGTTCATCACCAACGCCGGCTACGCAGCGTGGATCGTCGTGTTCGCGAAGACCGATCCCACGAAGGGTCACCGCGGCGTCTCGGCGTTCATCGTCCCGATGGACACGCCGGGTGTGACGATCGAGCAGCACCTCGACAAGATGGGGCAGCGCGCGACCGACACCTCCGCGTTCGCGCTACAGGACGTCGTCGTGCCGGCTGCGAACCGCCTCGGCGCGGAGGGCCAGGGCTTCAAGATCGCCATGCAGACGCTCGACTTCACGCGCCCCGGCACCGCGATCGGCGCAGTCGGCGTCGCCCAGGCCGCCTACGAGCTCGCGGTCGACTACGCCAGGGAGCGTGTCACCTTCGACGTCCCGATCGCGATGCATCAGGGGGTCAATTTCATGATCGCCGACATGGCGACCGAGATCGAGGCGGCGCGGCTGCTCACCTGGCAGGCTGCCTGGATGCTCGACCAGGGCGAGCGTGCGACGCTCTACTCGTCTTTTGCCAAGCGGTTCTCGGCCGACACCGCGATGAAGGTCACGACCGACGCGGTCCAGGTGTTCGGCGGGTACGGCTACATGAAGGAGTATCCGGTCGAGAAGCTGATGCGCGACGCGAAGCTCTTCCAGATCTACGAGGGGACGTCCCAGATCCAGCGCCTCGTGATCGCGAAAGAGATCTTCCTTCCCCGTACCTGATGGCGCTCGAGATCGACCTCAGCGGGCGCGTCGCGTTCGTCACCGGCGGATCGCGCGGGCTGGGACGGATGGACGCGCTGACGCTCGCGCGCGCGGGCGCCGACGTCGTCATCGCCGACCTGCTCGTCGAGTCGGAGCTCTCGGAAGAGACCGACGAGTACGGGCCGCTCGCGACCGTGGCACGGGCTCAGGGCCTGGTCGGCACTGAGTCGGCCGCCGAGGAGATTCGGGGGATGGGCCGTCGCGCGTTCGCCGTGAAGTGCGATGTGACGGATGCCGACCAGGTCGCAGGCGCCGTCGCCCGAGCGGTCGACGAGCTCGGCTCCGTCGACATCCTCGTGAACAACGCGGGCACGCTCGACCACGTCGGCCAGTTCAACGACCAGAACCCGGCGCTCTGGGAGCGCGACCTGCGGGTCAACCTCACCGGCGCCTTCAACTGCGCGCAGGCCGTCTGGCCCCACATGAAGGAACGAAAATGGGGGCGGATCGTCAACATGGCCTCGGTCGCGGGAACGCTCGGCGGCTTCGGGCAGGCCTCGTACTCGACGACCAAGGCCGGGCTCCTCGGTCTCACGAAGACGCTTGCGATGGAGGGCGGCCGCCACGGCATCACCGCCAACGCGATCGTGCCGGGGATCATCGGCACCGAGGCCTTCCACTTCGCGAACCCGGCCATGAACGAGCGGATCGCGAACCGCACCGTCTTCAAGCGACCGGGCGAGCCGCAGGACATCGCGAACGCGATCGCCTTCCTCTGCTCCGACCTCGCCGCCTATATCACCGGCATCGAGCTCAACGTTTCCGGCGGCGTCGAGCTGTTCGTCTTCTGAGTCCGCTCCGGCGCCGGCAAGGTCCGCACCTTCACTGCCGCTACTCTGCCCCCGTGGCCGCCTCGTCCCCGGCCGTTCCCCGCCGCGCGCCCGCGCGGTCCCGGCTCTGGACCCGACTCGGCCTCGCCGGTCTGGCGGCGATCGCAGTCGTTCTCGTGCTGCCGCTCTTCTTCGCGGGCTCGAAGAGCCGGCTGGCGGCAGGGACGAGCATCGCGGGGATCGACGTCGGCGGCCTCACCGCGGCCCAGGCGAAGTCGCAGCTCAAGGCTCAGGCGGACAGGCTCGCGACCGTCCCCGTCACGTTCACCGCGGGCGGAAAGCAGTTCCGCCTCACTGCCGAGCAGCTCGGCGTGAGTGCCGACTGGGGCGCAGCCGTGGACAGCGCAATGCGAAACGGCGGCGGGATCGGGATCGTCCGTGGCTATCGCCGGCTCTCGCTCGAGATCTTCCCACAGGACGTGGCGCCGCCGACGCGCGCCTACGACGCCGGGCTCGACTACGAGCTTCAGCTGATCACGCAGAAGGTCAATGCTCCGGCGCGGGACGCGAGGCTCGTCCGGCGCGGGTTGCACATTACGATCGCGGGCGGTGCCCCGGGCCGGACGGTCGATCGCCACCTCGCCCGAGACAAGATCGTCGCTGCGCTGGCGTCGTTCTCACGGGCGCGGGTGTCGCTGCCGGTGACCGTTGCGACACCTCACGTCACGATCGCGTCGCTGACCGCCGCGCAACGCAGGGCATCGCTCGTCGTGTCCGCGCCGGTACGCGTGATCGTCGGCGACACGACGCTGCGGATCCCGCGCTGGCGTCTCGCGACCATTCTCGATCTCGACACCGTTCGCTTCTCCGGCCCCGCCGCGGACCGCTACTTCGCGCGGCTCGAGAAGCAGGTCGACCGTGCGCCCAAGGATGCAGGCTTCGCCGTCGTCAGCAACGGGATCAACGTCGTGCCTGCCGAGCCGGGGCTCGCGCTCGACGTGCCGCGTGCGGCCACCGCCGTCCTCGCCGCTGCAGCCCGGCCCGTGAATCGCGTGGTCAGGTTGCCGCTCGCAGTTGCGCAACCGAAGCGGTCGACCGCCGCGGCGCAGGCGATGGGGATCACCGGCGCGGTCGGGACCTACGAGACGGTCTACGGCGGCGACCCGAACCGCATCCACAACGTGCAGCTCGTCGCGCACCTCGTCGACAACAAGCTGATCGCGCCCGGTTCAACCTTCTCGTTCAACGGGACGACCGGCGAGCGCAGCGCGGCCAAGGGCTTTCTCGAGGCGCCGGTGATCGTGAACGGAGAGCTCCAGACAGGACTCGGCGGCGGCGTCTGCCAGGTCTCGACAACCGTGTTCAACGCCGCGTTCGAAGCCGGCCTGCCGATCACGGCCCGCACGAATCATGCGCTCTACATCTCGCACTACCCGCTCGGTCGCGACGCGACCGTCAACTACCCCGACGTCGATCTCAAGTTCGTCAACGACAGTGGGCACTGGCTCCTCCTCCGAACGTTCGTCGGTCCGTCCTCGCTCGTCGTGACGCTGTACGGGACGCCGATGCACCGGCGCGTCGAGTCGGTCGCCCAGCCGCTGCGATATGTCGCTGCGCCGCCGGTGCAGAAGACCGTCGACGCGACCCTGAAGCCGGGTCAGATCGTGGTCGACGATCCGGGCGTGCCTGCGCAATCGACGTCGGTGGAGCGCAAGGTGTACTCCGAGGACGGGAAGCTGTTGTCGGACGCGACCTGGTACTCGAGCTACCGCGCCGAGCCGAAGATCGTCCGCGTCGGCCCCAAGAAGACAAAGCCGAAGAAGAAGCCCGCGGTGACGACTACGACGACGACGCCGGCCGCGCCGCGCCTTCCGCACTAGTTATCGCCTCGATCAACCACGGCGGCACGCGCGTGGGCCGCATCGTCGCAGAGTCGACGGTCGCGTGCGCCGTCCAACCGTCGGCGATCAGCTCGCCGTTCCGCTCGATCGCGTACTCGTACCGGAACCGCGCTCCTCGCACGTCTAGGCAGCGCGCGTGGACGACGAGCCGGTCGTCGAACTTCGCCGGCTGCAGGTAGCGAACGTGGGTCTCGAGGACGAGTGCCTCGACGCGGAGGTCGCGCAGCCGTTGGTAGCCGCCGGCATAGCGCTCCAGATACTCGACGCGTGCGACCTCGAACCAGATGAAGTAGTTCGAGTTGTGCACGATCCCCTGCGCATCCGTCTCGGCGAAGCGGACACGGACGTCGGTTGAGAAACTGAAGCCATCGCGATGCACGACGCGTCCATGCTCGCAGAACTCATCCGCGCGAATCAGCCGTGCGTCGCGCTGACGGGCGCGGGGATCAGCACCGAGAGCGGCATTCCGGACTTCCGAAGCGCGGGCGGGATCTGGTCGCAGTTCGACCCGTACGAGGTCGGATCGATCGACGCGTTTCGACGCGATCCCGAGCGGGTCTGGGAGTTCTACGGGCTGCGGGTCGGCGTCCTCGCAGATGCAGAGCCGAATGACGCGCATCTTGCGCTGGCCCGCCTCGAAGCGGCCGGCCTACTCGAGGCCGTGATCACTCAGAACGTCGACCGCCTGCACGCGGCGGCCGGCTCTCGCCAGGTGATCGAGGTCCACGGGACGATCGAGCGGGGGAGTTGCCTCACTTGCGGCGACGACGTGCCCGAGCTGCGGAGCCTGCTGCCGATCCCGCGCTGCCCGCGATGCGGCGCGATCCTCAAGCCGGGTGTCGTCATGTTCGGCGAGCTCTTGCCCGCGTCGGCGATCGATCGCGCGACCGACCTCGCGCAGGGCGCTGCGCTGCTGCTCGTCGTCGGCTCGTCGCTGGAGGTATGGCCGGTCGCCGGGCTGCCGGAGGAGACGCTCGCGCACGGGGGCAAGCTCGCGATCGTGAATCGTGAGCCCACGCGCTACGACGCGCGCGCGGCGCTGGTCGTGCACGCGTCCGCGGGAGAGACGCTCAGGCCGCTGTGCGCTTGAGGGGCCGCTCGACGAGGACGTGCGAGCAGCCTGTGCAGACTTGCCGCTCGACCTCGTAAGGGACGCCGGCGCGCTGCAGGACCACGTGCACCCGCTTCGCGACGTGCTGGTGGGGAGGACGCTGGGCCATCGTCATCACGAACGGTAGATTCATCGGCCCGCTCCGGCTAGACCGAAAGGGTGAACTTGCTGGTACTTCTCGGTGACAGTTCAGGTTAGAGCGGCCAGCGAGAGCTGCACGTGCTCGTCGAGCCCCGACACGCCGACACCGACGAGCCGCAGCGGCGCCGGCCGGTCGCGGAGCGCCCGGTCGAGCAGCCCGCAGGCGAGCTCGCCGATTCGCTCGGCGTCGCCCGTCCCGACGGAGAGTGACGTCGAGCGCGTCCGGATCGCGAAGTCGGGGTACCGCACCTTCGTCGTGACGGTGCGGGCGACCCGGCCGCGCGCTTCGAGGTAGCCGGCGATTTTCACCGCCATTCGCCGGAGCTCGTCGTGCAGTCGCTCCGGATCGGAGATGTCGCGCGAGAACGTCTCCTCCTGCGAGATCGAGATCCGCTCGACCGACACCTCGAGCGGCCGCGGGTCGATGCCGCGCGCGCGATCGCGAAGCTCACGCCCGACCTTGCCGCGGAGCACCCCTGCGAGGTCGTCGTCGCGGACCGCCGCGAGGTGGCCGATCGTCTCGATGCCGACTGCGTGCAGACGCTCCTCCGCCTTTGGGCCGACGCCTGGGAGCAAGCGGATCGGGAACGGTGCGAGGAACGCCGCCTCTCGCCCCGGCCGCACGACGGTGAGACCGCCCGGCTTCCGCCGGTCGGACGCGACCTTGGCAACGACCTTCGACGTCGCGACGCCGAGGGAGCACGAGAGGTGCGTGCGGGCGCGCACGACGGCGCGAACCGCCTCGGCGACGGCGCGCGCGTCGTCGAAGGCATCCGTCACGCTCGCGAGATCGAGATAGCCCTCGTCGATGCCCGCCTGCTCGACCGACGGAACGATCTCGCGGACCGTCGACCAGACCTCCCGCGAGTAGTCGCGGTACAGCGTGTGGCGCGGCCGAACGAACACCGCGTGCGGGCAGCGGCGGAGCGCCTCGGCCGCCGACATCGCCGAATGGATCCCGAACGAGCGGGCGACGTAGTTCGCCGTCGCGACGACGCCGCGGCCGTGCGGGTCGCCTCCGACGATCAGCGGAACCGTCCGCAGCGAGGGATTTTCCAGCTCCTCGACCGCTGCGAAGAACGCATCCAGGTCGAGATGCGCGACAATCATGGGGGGAGAGTAGAGATGAGACTGGCGGTTCTCGGATTGGGCGTCCTGGTGCTCGCCGCCGCGGGCTGCGGCAGCGAGCGGACCCAGCAGGTTGTGGTCAAACCGCCACCGGCGCGCGTCGCGGCGAAGCCGCAGCCCGCGGCGCAGCGCTGCTCGGTCGCGACCGAGCGCGAGCTCACCTCCGCACGCGTCTCGTATGCCGGGTTCGCGCCGAACGGCGCCGTCGCGTACCGGGCGCCCGGCGGCGCCGTGGTCGCGCGCTTCGGCCGCGAGAACGTCAACGGCTACCCGACGTACTTCGGCGTGCTCGGCAAGCGCGTGGGCAAGGACTGTCGTGCGCTCTGGTACCACGTCCAGCTGCCGATCCGCCCGAACGGCTCCTCCGGCTGGGTGCGCGCCTCGTCGATCGAGCTTCGACCGGTCGACCTCCGCATCGAGGTCGATCTCTCGCAACGCCGGCTCACGCTGTTACGTGCGGGGCAGCGCGTGCTCGACGCGACCGTCGCAATCGGGTCGTCTGCGACACCGACGCCGATCGGCCGGTACTACGTGAACCAACGGCTCGTCCCGACCGACACGAGCGGCCCGTTCGGGCCTGGTGCGATCGGGATCTCCGCGTTCTCGCCCGTTCTGACCGGCTGGGCGGAGGGCGGGCCGGTCGCGATCCACGGCACGAACGAGCCGTGGTCGATCGGGCGGGCGGTCTCGAACGGCTGCATCAGGCTCCCGAACTCCACGCTCGCGCACCTGTTCAAGATCGTCCCGCCTGGGACGCAGGTGATAATCCATCCCTAGCGATTGAACGGAAGGAGCCCGATGGCGACGAAGAGCACACTCGACCGGCTGACCAGCCTCGGCGAAGAGGTGATCGGCAAGGCGTCGCAGAACCCGAGCCTCGCACGCGTGGTCGGTGCAGCGACGCAGCTGAAGGACCGCGTCGATGACCTGTCGAAGCGCGTGCGGGGGCTCGAGGGAATGGAGAAGCGCATCGGCGCGCTCGAGCAGCGGATCAAGAAGCTCGAGGGCGCGCAGAAGCGGGCCACGACTGCCGTGAAGAAGCCGCCAGAGCCTAAGAGCTAGGCACGCGAACGCGCAGCGCCGCCGGAGCGATCTCGAAGGTCGCCGGCGTCGTTCCGACCTGCTCGCCTTCGAGCTCGATCGGCAGCTGGACGGGCGCGGTGACTTCGACCCGCCGCGAGCGAAGCACCTCCACCTTCGGGTGGTGCACGTGCTTGCCCTTGTAGATCTTCGGCGCGGTCGTCAGGAAGTCGGCCTTCGACACGTCGCCGATCAGGACGACGTCGAACTGCCCGTCGTCGGGCGCGGCGTCCGGAGCGAGCTTCATCCCGCCGCCGTGCCAGACGCCGTTCGCGACGATCACGTCGTGCATGCGGCCGTGCCGCTCGGCGTCGTCGAGCTGCACGGTCACCTCCGTGTTCTGCCATTCCAGGAACACGCGCGTGAGCGCATAGAAGAAGGTCACCTTGCCGCCGAACACCTTCGACATCCCGTTCGCACGCTGCGCGACCGCGCCGCTCATGCCGACCGACGAGACATTCGCGAAGAAGCGCTCGGCCGGGTCGCCGCCCCACGTGCGGTAGGTGACACGCCCGGCGTCGATCGTCCGCACCTCGCCCTCAAGCGCGACCCGGACGGCGGCGTCGAACCTCGTTGGGATCCCGTAGGTGCGCCCGAAGTCCATCCCGGTTCCGAGCGGGATCGTCGCGAGCTCGACGTCGCGCCCTGCTATTCCGTTCACGACTTCGTTGAGCGTCCCGTCGCCGCCGACTGCGACCACGAGCTTCGCGCCGTGGTCGACTGCGCTCTGCGCGAGCTCGATCAGGTGGCCGGGTCGCTCCGAGAGAAGGGTGTCTCCTTGCAGGCCCAGCGCAGACGCGCGGCGGGCAAGCTCGGGCCAGCGCTTGCCGGTGGCGCCGTTCCCGGACACCGGGTTGACGAGGAAGACGGTGTCGGCGCTAATGGTCGGAGATCGCCACGTCCAAGGCGATCCGCGTCATGCGGTCGACGGCGGCGCGCAGCTCGTCGTCGGAGATCCGCGTGAAGACCCCTTCGACCACGATGTCGGAGACGGTGAGCAGGCAGCCGGCCTCGACGCCGCGAAGCGCGCCGACGGTGAAGAGCGCCGACGCCTCCATCTCGACCGCGAGGACACCGCGCTTCGACCAGCGCGCGTACTGCCCTTCGTCCGAGTTGTAGAAGACGTCGCTCGACACGATCGGCCCGACGTGCATGTCCTGGCCGAGCTCCTTCGCGGTGTGCACGGCGCCGTGGATGATCGACCAGGACGCGGTCGGGCAGTGCGGCTCATTGCCGACGAGGTGCATCGCGGTCGAGTCGGCCGGCACCGCGGTCAGCGCGACGATCAGGTCGCCGAGCTGATGGTGCGGCTGGAGCCCGCCGCACGTGCCGACGCGGATCAGCTTCTTGCAACCGAGCTGGATCAGCTCTTCGAAGACGATCGTCGCGCCCGGGCAACCCATCCCGGTGCCCTGGACGGAGACCGGCTTGCCCTTGTACGTGCCCGTGTACCCGAGCAGGCCGCGCTCGCCGTTCCGCTGCACGGCGTCGTCGAAATAGTTCTCGGCAATGTATTTCGCGCGAAGCGGATCGCCGGGGAGGAGCACTGCCTCCGCGTACTGTCCCGGCTGCGCGCGAACGTGGATCGGCATGGCGCTCCACCCTATAGGAGGATTCGCGCATGACCCTCGTCGAGCCGACGCGCGCCCAGGTGCTCGCGTACTGCGCGCACGACCCGGTCGAGCGCGTCTTTCTCGAGGACGCGGCGCGGCGCGGATTCGGGCGCTTCGCCGCCGTGAAGGACGGCGACGGCGTGATCGTCGCGCTCTGCCACAGCGGCGCGAACCTCGTGCCCTCGGGTGAGGGATGCGAGGCGTTCGCCCCGGTCGCGGTCCGCTCGCAGGCGCGCATGATCATCGGCGAGGCGCGCGCGGTCGACGCCGTCTGGCAGGTGGCGCAGGACGGAATGCCTCCTGCCCGTGAGGACCGGCCCGGCCAGCCGGTGTACGCGATCCGCGACCGGCCGCCGCCGGGCGAGAGCGGCCTCCGGGCGGCGCGGTCGAGCGACCTGGAGATCCTCGTTCCGGCATGCGCGGCCGCGCACGAGCTCGAGCTCGGCATCGATCCGCTCAGCCGCGACGCGGACGGGTTCCGCTGGCGCACAGCGACGCAAATCGAGGACGGACGGTCGTGGCTCTGGGTGGAGGACGGGGTCGTGCTGTTCAAGGCGGAGGCTTCGGCGTGGACGCCGCGCGCGGTGCAGATCGCGCAGGTCTGGACGGATCCGGGCGCGCGCGGCCACGGCTATGCGACGCGCGGCCTCGCCGACCTCTGCCGGCTGCTGCTCGATTGGGTGCCGGTCGTTACCCTGTTCGTCCGCAGCGAGAACGAGGCAGCGATCGGGCTCTACGAGAAGGTGGGGATGCGAAAGGTGCTCGAGTACCGGAGCGTGCTGTTTTGAGACGGATCGTCAAGTTCGCCTTCCTGCTCTGGGTGGCCCGTTGGCTGGGGCGCGAGATCGCGGCGCGCCTCGAAAATCGGCAACGCGTGGTTGAATGACGACCTGAGCGTTCTCGAGCGCATCGAGCAGCACATCCGGCGCCACGACCTGATCGAGCCGGGCGGCGCCGTGCTCTGCCTCGTCTCGGGCGGCGCCGACTCGACGTGCCTCTACGACGCACTGCGCGAGCTCGGGTATCGCGTCTCCGCGTTGCACGTCGATCACAGTCTCCGCGGCGTCGAGTCGGATGGCGACGCGACGTGGTGCGAGGAGCGCCTCGGCGCCGAGATCGTCCAAGGCGCCGCACGCTGCACCACGGAAGCCGAGCTGCGAGACGTCCGCTACTCGTTCCGCGCGAACGAGCTGCGCGCGACCGGGCACACGCTCTCCGACCAGGTCGAGACGATCCTCTTCCGGATCGCCTCGCGGGGGACGACGAGAGGGATCGAGGTCCGGCGTGACGACGGCGTGGTGCGGCCGTTGCTCTGTTTGTGGCGTGAGGAGACGGAGGAGTTCTGCCGCGGCCGTGGGCTCGACTGGCGAACCGACTCGTCGAACCCGGCGACGCTCCGCGGGCTGATCCGCAACGAGATCCTGCCTCTGCTCGCGCGCATCCACCCCGCCGCACGCGAGAACGTGTTGCGCGTGCTCGATGAGCGCCAGACGATGCCCCCCGCGCTCGCCGAATTGCTCGCCTCTCCGATCGGCTCGAAGCGCGTCGACCTCGGAGGCGGTGTGCAGGCGGTGCGCGAGCACGAGCGGCTCTGGCTCGAGTCGGGGCCACGTGACCTCGACCGTCCGGTCGTCTGGGGCGGCTGGCGCATCGAGACGAGACTGCCGGGCCTTAAAGTACGGAGCTGGCAGCCCGGCGACCGGCTCGCCGGCCGAACGAAGAAGGTGCAAGACGTGTTCGTCGACGCCAAGATCCCGCGCTCCGACCGCGACGGCTGGCCGCTCGTCGTGCGGGGTGACGAGGTCGTGGCGGTCCCCGGAATCGTCGACGTGGAGGGGGTGACTGCTGCTCGTGTCGCAGACTGAGCTCGAACGGGGAGTGGGCGAGGTGCTGATCGACGAGGACCGGCTTCAGGAACGCATCCGTGAGCTCGGCCGCGAGATCTCGTCCGACTACGCCGGTCGCGAGCTGCTGCTCGTCGGTGTCCTGAAGGGCGCGGTGTTCTTCATGGCCGATCTGATGCGGGCGCTGTCCGTTCCGTGCGAGATCGACTTCATGGCGATCTCGAGCTACGGCGCCGCCACCGACTCGTCCGGCGTCGTCCGGATCCTCAAGGACCTCGACATCAACATCGAGGGCCGTCACGTCCTCGTCGTAGAGGACATCATCGACTCGGGGCTGACGCTCTCCTATCTGCTGCGGAACCTCGAGTCGCGCGAGCCGGCCAGCCTCGAGATCTGCGCCCTCCTGACGAAGCCCGAGCGGCGGGAGATCGAAGTGCCCGTCCGCTACGTTGGGTTCGAGATCCCGAACCGATTCGTGATCGGGTACGGGCTGGACTTCGCCGAGCGCTACCGGAATCTCCCCTATGTGGGGGTCTTGCACCCGGATCTGATGCCGGAAGGGGCGTAAAACCTTGGTTCACGCACGGGTCATGCCGATACACCGCAGGAACATCCACTCGGCTACCCTGAGCGAAGAGAGTACGACGTGAATCGCTTCTTCCGCAGCGCGTTCTTCCCCCTTCTCGTGATCGTCCTGCTGGTCTGGCTCGCGAGCCAGACCCTGATCCCGAAGTCGTCGAGCGGCCACAAGCTGACGACGTCCGAGGCGATCCAGCGGGTGAAGACGAACCAGGTCGCGAGCGCGGTCTTCAACCCGAGCAAGCGGTCGATCGCGCTGAAGCTCGCGGACGGCTCGAAGGCGACCGTCCACTACGCGTCCGACCAGGCGCAGTTGCAATTCCAGAACGACCTGACGCAGGCCGGCGTCGAGTGGGACTCGAAGGGGACAGGCGGCTTCTCGTGGACGGCCTTGATCGGATCGTTCCTGCCGTTCCTCCTGTTGATCGGCTTCTGGATCTTCCTGATGAACCAGGTGCAGGGCGGCGGCTCGAAGGTGATGAGCTTCGGCAAGTCGCGCGCGAAGCGCATGGCGCCCGACTCGCCGAAGATCGGCTTCAAGGACGTCGCGGGCGTCGACGAGGCGGTCGAGGAGCTGCAAGAGATCAAGGAGTTCCTCGAGAACCCGAAGAAGTTCCAGGCGCTCGGCGCCTCGATCCCGAAGGGCGTCCTCCTCTACGGGCCTCCCGGCACCGGTAAGACGCTGCTGGCGCGCGCGGTCGCGGGCGAGGCGGGCGTCCCGTTCTTCTCGATCTCCGGCTCCGACTTCGTCGAGATGTTCGTCGGCGTCGGCGCCTCTCGTGTCCGCGACCTGTTCGAGCAGGCGAAGCAGGCCTCACCGTGCATCGTCTTCATGGACGAGATCGACGCTGTCGGCCGGCACCGCGGCGCAGGCCTCGGCGGCGGCCACGACGAGCGCGAGCAGACGCTCAACCAGCTGCTCGTCGAGATGGACGGCTTCGAGATGAAGGACAACATCATCCTCATCGCCGCCACGAACCGGCCCGACATCCTCGACCCGGCGCTGCTCCGCCCGGGCCGCTTCGACCGTCAGATCGTCGTCGACCGGCCCGACCGGAACGGCCGCCGCAAGATCCTCGAGGTGCACTCGAAGGGCAAGCCGCTCGCGTCGTCGATCGATCTCGACTCGCTCGCCGCGGGCACGCCCGGCTTCACGGGCGCCGACCTGCGCAACCTCGTCAACGAGGCGGCACTGCTCGCAGCGCGCCGAGGCAAGAAGGTCATCGAGCAGGAAGAGCTCGAGGAAGGGATCATGCGCGTGATCGCCGGGCCGGAGAAGAAGGCCCGCCTGCTCTCCGAGAAGGAGCAGCGCATCACGGCGTACCACGAGATGGGTCACGCGCTCGTCGGCCACTTTCTCGAGAACACCGACCCGGTGCACAAGATCACGATCGTCTCGCGCGGCCAGGCGCTCGGCTTGACGATCTCGCTGCCGACGGAAGACCGCTACCTGACGACGCGCCGCGCCCTGCTCGAGCAGATCGCGATGACGATGGGCGGCCGCGCGGCGGAGGAGATCGTCTTCAACGAGATCACCACCGGCGCCTCGAATGACATCGAGAAGGTGACGTCGACTGCGAAGGCGATGGTCATGCGCTTCGGCATGAGCGAGAAGCTCGGCCCGCGCGTCCTCGGCCGTAACCACGACATGCCGTTCCTCGGCCGCGAGATGGGCAGCGAGCCGGACTACTCGGAAGAGGTCGCGCGCGAGATCGACGACGAGGTGCGGCGGATCATCGAGGAGGGGCACGACATCGCCCGCAAGGTGCTCCTCGAGCACATCGACGACTTGCATCGGATCTCGCAGATCCTCATCGAGCGCGAGACGATCGACAAGGACCAGTTCGTCCGCCTGCTCGCCGGTGAGAGCGAGGACGCCGTCTTCCCGCCGGAGCCGGAGCCCGCGGCCGAGCCCGAGAAGGAGCCGCAGCGCCGCCCGCAGGTCAAGCCGCGCCCCTTCCCGCTCCCCGGCGGTGCGGCCATGCAGCCGCCAGAGCCCGAGGCGAGTTAGCTCGACTCG
>DASXDB010000102.1:0-1783 GCA_036490895.1 Gaiellaceae bacterium | reverse complement strand
CGGATCTCGCCAACTTCACCTGGCGCGCTCTCAACTTCACCTGGTAACGTCGCGCCCGCGGATGAGAGGCCGGGCGCATCCTCCCGCGAGGCTGCTCGCGGTCGTGGTGCCGGTCTCTCTCGTCGGCGTCACCGCGTATGCGGTAGCGACCGTCGCGTTCGCCCTCGATCCGGGCTCCGCGACGAAGGTCGCCGGGGTCGGCGCGTTCCTGGTCGCCTCGACCCTCGCTGAGCGCTTCCCGGTCCCCGTCGAGGGAGCGGATGCGAACGGCGTCTCTCTCGGCTTCGTCTTCGCGCTGGCGGCACTGGTGCTCTTCGGCTGGGCGCCGGCGACGTTCATTTACGCGACCGCACCGACGCTCGTCGCCATCGGCCGGCGAAACCCGTTCATCCGGACGGTGTTCAACGCCGGCGTGTTTGGGCTGACCGGCGTCCTGGCAGGCTGGGTATTGACGCAGTTTCACGGCGACACATCAGCGGGGGGAGTCCTCCTCCGCGTCGCGGTGACAGCGGTGATCCTGTTCACCGTCAATCTCGTACTGGTCAGCGCGGCAATCGCCGCGTCCGGGTCGGCGACCCGCTATTTCAAGCTCGTCGGCTCGAACGCGCGCTCGCTCGTGCTGCCGTTCACGCTGATGGCGTCGACGGCGCTCATGCTCGTCGTGCTCTGGCAGCGGACGCCCTACCTGATCGCGGCACTCGTCGGGCCGCTCGCGGCGATCTCGCTGTACCAGCGCTCGACGCATCGCGCGCTGCAGGCGATGCGCCTCGCGCTCACCGACCCGTTGACCGGCCTCGGCAACCACCGCAACTTTCAAGAACGCCTGCAGCGTGAACTGGGACGCGCCGAGGAGACGCACGGGCTCGTGTCCGTCTGTCTCCTCGACGTCGACGACTTCAAGCGAATCAACGACCAGCACGGCCACCCGGCCGGTGACCGCGTGCTCGCGCAGGTCTCCACCCGGATGCGGCAGGGCGGCGAGGCGTTCCGCCTCGGCGGCGACGAGTTTGCGCTCCTCCTTCCCGGGCTCGACGAGGCCGCTGCACTCGCGGTCGCGCGATCGGTCGTCAGGCGAATCGGCGACTGGGGCGCCGGTCAGTACGGCGCGATCACCGTCAGCGCCGGCGTAGCGACGTTCCCTCAGCACGGCCGCGAGCGAGACGCGCTGATCCGGCTCGCCGACGGTGCGCTCTACTGGGCGAAGGAGCACGGTAAGAACCAGGTGCGGCTCGCGGGCAGCGTCGAGCCCGAGGAGCTCGAGGTGTTGACGGGAATCGGCGACCGGCTCGCGCGCTTCCGGGCCGCTGCGGCCCTCGCGCGCGCCGTCGACTCGCGCGACGCCTACACGGGCAGCCACTCTGAGCGGGTCGCGGCGATCGCCGGCGCCATCGCCGAGGAGCTCGAGCTGCCGGCAGCCGAGATCGAGCTGACACGTCTCGCGGGCAGCCTGCACGATCTCGGCAAGCTCGCGATCCCCGAAGAGATCCTTCAGAAGCCGGGCGAGCTGACGAGCGCGGAGTGGCTCGTCGTCCAGCGGCACCCGCAGATCGCGCACCGCATGCTCGAGAGCCTCGGCGTCGAGCCGGTGGCCGAGTGGGTGCTCCATCACCACGAGCGTTGGGACGGATCGGGCTACCCGGATGGGCTGGCGGGCGAGGACATCCCGCTCGGCTCGCGCATCGTCTACGTCGCCGAGGTCTACGACGCGATGACGTTCGGCCGTCTGTACCGCTCGCCGCGCACCCGCGAAGCGGCGCTCGAGGAGATCGACAGGAACGCCGGC
>DASXDB010000101.1:0-4157 GCA_036490895.1 Gaiellaceae bacterium | reverse complement strand
TCGGTGTACGAGGCCTTGATCAGCAGACCGTGCTTCAAGTCGTTCCGGAACTTGAAGTCCGGGCCGCCCCACGAGACCGTCGCGTCTCGACCGAGCGGGTAATGCGCCAGATACAGGTTGTGGTTCGTGCGCTCGAGGATGGGCAGCCCGAGCTCGAACGCATCGTTGAAGAGCGTCGTCGCGGTCTGGCAGACACCGCCGCCTATCGACGGCAGCACCAGCGACCCGATGATCATCTGGCCCTCGAGGAACCCGCGCTCCGACGTGCGAGGACCGACGACGTCGTTGAACGAGAAGATCTCGCCGGGCTTGATGATCGTGCCGTCGATGAAGTCGGCCATCAGATGCACGTTGTGGATGCGGTTCGACGACGACTCGCCCATCTGCGTCGTGTACGAGACGAGCTTCTGCCGGATCCCGAGCGCCTTCGCCGCGGCCGTCGTGCGGTCCGGCCGGTGCGCGCCGAGCTCGATGTGCGCGGCGTGGCCGTCGCCCGTCGCCTGCCGAACGGCCTCGCCGAGCTGCGCCGGATCGACGTCGCGGCCGGGGCGCGACTGCGTCACATGGACGCGGTTGCCCGCCACGACGAACTGAGCGTTGTGCGCCCGCACGATCCACTTGCCGAGACGCGGGCGCACGATCCGCGCGAGCTGGTCGCCGTCGAGCGTGACGGCGAACCGGTGCCCGTCCGAACGGACGCTCAACGCGTGCGCGAGCTGGGTGCGCGTGAGCGCACCGCGGTGCGCGCCGTGGTAGTCGATCGCGACCGGGGCCGCCAGCAGCGCGTCGATCGTCGCGGCAGCGCTGTGGGCCGCAGCCGAACCGATCGCCGGCCGGACGTGCGCGAACGGCGCGTCGACGACGAGGTCGTGCCGGATCAGCCGCTGCAACAATGCGGTGCGGTCGAGCCGAAGTCCGATGCGCGCGGGCGTCGTCACCGCCTGCCAGCCGTCGACACGCACCGTCGACGAAACGGCCGGCCGTCCCGCCCGCGCGATCTCCGAGAGCACGTTTCCGGCGACGGCAGCGCGCTTCACCACGGGCGCGACATCGGTGCGTCGTGCGACGACGAGGCTGCTGACCCCGCCGGCGTCGAGCGCGCGTGCCGCAGTCGCCCGCGCGGCGACCGCGACGAGCCAGCCGCGAGGGACGTGGTAGGTGTGACCACCGGCGCGGATCGTCACGCGCTGCGCGCTCCACCCGCGGATCGCTGCGGCGACGTCGGAGCGGCTCTTGCCGCCCATATCGATGCCGAGCACGTGGACGCCTGGCTTTGCATCACCGTGGAACTGGAGCAAGCGGGCGCCCGCGGCGGCGGTCGCGGCCGCGACGACGACTCCGACCAGGATCAAGCGGCGATCCACCACGGACAGTGAAGCAACGGAAGCGGCGGGCGTATCGTTTCGGGCATGGAGCTCCGCGATCTCCCGTCCGTCGACGAGCTGGCCCGCGAGAGCGACGATCCGCTCGCCGTGGACGCCGCCCGGACCGTGATCGCCCGGGCGCGGGAGACGATCCGGCGCGGTGCGGAACCGGGAGACCTGACGGCGCTCCTTCGGGACGAGCTCGCGTCGGCGCGGCGACCGGCGCTTCGCCGCGTCGTGAATGCGACGGGCGTGATCGTCCACACGAACCTCGGTCGCGCGCCGCTCGCCGCCGCCGCGCTCGAACATGCGATCGAAGCGGCGCGCGGCTACTCGAACCTCGAATACGACGTCGCCGAAGGACGGCGTGGCTCGCGTCAAGACCATGTCGCATCGATCCTGCGCCGGCTCACCGGCGCCGAAGCGGCGATCGTCGTCAACAACAACGCCGGCGCGTTGCTCCTCGCACTGGCCGCGCTCGGGGAGGGCCGTAACGTGATCGTCTCGCGCGGCGAGCTGATCGAGATCGGCGACGGGTTCCGCATCCCGGACGTGCTCACACGCTCGGGCGCACACCTCGTCGAGGTCGGGACGACGAATCGCACGCGCGCAGCCGACTACGAGAGCGCGATCGACGACCGGACGGCGCTGCTCCTCCGCGTCCATCAGTCGAACTTCCGCGTCGTCGGCTTCGCAGAGCAGCCGACACTCGAGGAGCTGTCCGCCGTGGCACGCGCCAACTCGCTGCCGCTCGTCGACGACCTCGGCTCGGGCGCCCTGCTCGACCTGTCCGACGAGCCGACTGCGCGCGCGTCACTCGCTGCGGGGGCAGACCTCGTCTGTTTCAGCGGCGACAAGCTGCTCGGCGGCCCGCAGGCCGGGATCGTCGCCGGTCGCGCGGAGCTCGTCGAACGGCTGCGGCGCCACCCGCTGCATCGTGCGCTGCGCATCGACAAGCTGAGCCTCGCCGCGCTCGAGGGGACGCTGCTCCTTTACCTCGATCCCGAGCGCGCACTCGCCGAGGTGCCGGTGCTGCGAATGCTGCGCGAGCCGGCCGAGACGGTTCGCGCACGCGCCGATCGCCTTGCCGATGCCGTCGCCGGCGAGGTCGAGGAGACGGTCGCGCGGGTCGGCGGGGGCGCACTGCCGTTGCACGAGCTGCCGTCGTTCGCCTGCGCGGTCGAAGAGTCGCTCGCGTCACCGCTCCGCCGGCACGAGCCTGCCGTGGTCGGCATCGTGCGTGACGGAAGGCTCCTGCTCGACTGCCGCACGATCGCGGACGCGGAGCTCGACGAGGTCGCCGCCGCGGTCGCAGCATGCCGCTGACGGTCGGCACCGCAGGCCACATCGACCACGGCAAGACGTGGCTCGTCCGGGCTCTCACCGGCAAGGACACCGACCGCCTGCCGGAGGAACGGGCCCGGGGAATCTCCATCGATCTCGGCTACGCACCGCTCGAGTTGCCGGACGGCCGCCGGCTCTCGCTGGTCGACGTGCCTGGGCACGAGCGCTTCGTGCGAACGATGATCGCGGGCGCGACCGGCATCGATCTGTTCCTGCTCGTCATCGACGCGCAGGAAGGCGCGCGGCCGCAGACGCACGAGCATCTCTCGGTGCTGCGACTGCTCGGCGTCGAGCACGGCGTCGTCGCGCTGACGAAGGCGGATGCGGTCGACGAGGAGACGCTCGAGCTCGCCGCCGACGAGGCGCGAGAGCTCGTCCCCGGCGCGGAGGTGATCGCTGTGTCGGCGAAGACAGGCGCCGGTCTCGACGACCTGCGGGCCGCGCTCGCACGGCTGCCGGCCCGCGAGCGCGCCGCGGACGGCGCGACTCGGCTCTACGTCGACCGGGTCTTCACGCTGCGCGGCGTCGGGACCATCGCGACCGGAACGCTGTGGTCCGGATCGATCGCGGCGGGAGACGAGCTGCGCGTCGAGCCCTCTGGACGAACGGTCCGCGTCCGCTCGACGCAGGTCCATGACCGCGCGGTCGAGCGCGCGGACGCCGGTCAGCGCGTCGCCGTCAACCTCCCTCAGCTCGAACGGCGTGACCTCGCGCGCGGAGACGTCCTCGTCGCGCCCGGTCACTTCGTGCCCTCCTACCGCCTCGACATCCGGCTCGAGGTGCTCGAATCGGTGCCGGCCGCCGTCACCGTGCACGTCGGGACGAACGCCGTGCCGGCCCGCGTCGTGCGCGACGGCCCGTACGCACAGCTACGACTCGCGAGCGCCGTCGTCGCCGCGCGCGGCGACCGCATCGTGCTGCGTGCCGAGACGACGATCGGCGGCGGGACGGTGCTCGATCCCTCACCTGCCCGCGGCCTCGACCGCGGCCGGCTCGAAGCGCTCGAACGCGGAGATGCGGCGGCGTTCGTCCAGTTGCCGGTCCGTCGCGAGGTGCTGCGCCGGCTGTTCTCCGACCACACCCTCGGGTCGCTGCCACACCACGGCGATCTCGTCTACTCGGACGCCTGGCTGGCGGAGCTGCGCGACTCGGTGCAGGCGCGACTCGCTGCGCGTGCGGCGTCGTCCCCGGTCGATCCCGGCATTCCGGTCGCCGAGCTCCTCCCCGAGCATCCGTGGGCGCTCGAGCTGCTCGGCGTCGAGCGACACGGAGCAAAGGCCTACCTCCCCGGCTCCGCCGCATCGCTCGGCGACCGGGCGGCGGCGGCCGGTGAGCTCGAGGCGCGGCTCGCGACCGAAGAGATCGTGAGGGTCGACGACCGCGACCTCGCCGCCTATCTCGAAGCCGAGGGCCGGCTCCGCCGCGTCGGCGACGGCTTCGCCGTCTCCC
>DASXDB010000100.1:0-13922 GCA_036490895.1 Gaiellaceae bacterium | reverse complement strand
CTGTGGGGCGTGCTCGGCAAGTCGCGCCTGTGGGAGTCGCCGTGGCCGGTCGCCGACGAGTCGTTGCTGGTGCAGGACGAGATCGAGCTCGTGCTCCAGGTGAACGGCAAGGTGCGCGACCGCGTGCGCGTTCCGGCCGGGCTGTCGGACGACGAGCTGATCGAGCGGGCGCGGGCGTCCGAGAAGGTGCAGGCGCATGTGAACGGCGGTTCCGAGCAGCGCGTGATCGTGGTGCCGGACAAGCTCGTCAACATCGTCGTCTGAGTTTTTCTCTTTCGGCACAGAGCCGTTTCCCACACGTGACGGGTTGCCCGGCAGCCTGGGTCGCGTGAATGCGTTTCCGGTCTCGGTGCCGACACGGCGGCTCGTTGCGGCCGGGCTCCTCGTGCTTGCGCTCCTCGTGGTCGGCGTCCGGCACCTGCGGCCGGGCGACCGCACCCCCGCGCTCGCGGTTGCGCCGATTCGCGCGCGTTCGAGCTCCGCTCGGCCGCACCCCGCAGCTGAGCTCGTCGTCGACGTCGAAGGCGCGGTGCGTCGTCCGGGGCTCGTGCGGCTCCCGGCCGGCTCGCGGGTCGCGGATGCGGTGGTACGGGCCGGCGGGACGACCCGTCTCGCCGACCGTAGCGGCGTGAACCTCGCGGCGCCCGTCTCCGACGGGCAGCAGGTGCTCGTGCCGCGGCGTGGCTCTGCCGGTGCGGCGCCGGCCGCGTCCGGTGGTTCTGCGGCGAGCGGGCCCGTCTCGCTGTCGAGCGCCACGGCCGAGCAACTCGATGCGCTCCCGGGCGTCGGTCCGGTGACGGCTCAGAAGATCCTCGACTACCGCACACAGCACGGCGCATTCCACTCGGTCGACGAGCTCGACGCGATCCCCGGGATCGGCCTCGCGCGGCTCGCCGACCTGCGGGCACTGGTCGTCCCATGACCTCGGTGCTCCCCGCGCACGTCGTGGTCGCCGCGTGCGTGATCGGGCTCGCGGCGAGCGACGCGGTCCGCGTGCACGATCCGGCGCTGCTGACGGTGGGCGCTGGTCTCGCCTCCGCTGCGCTCGCGCCCGGGGGATGGGGGCGAACCGGTCTTCTGGCCGCCCTCGCGCTCTCCGGCGCGTGGTGGTGGGGAAGCGCGCGGCTCGACCAGCTCGACCGCAGCATCCTCGCACCGCGGATCGGAACCGCAGACCGCTTCGTCGCGGTCACAACCGCCGAAGCGCGGCGTGGGACGTTCGACCTACGCCAGATGGCACGCACGCGCGGTGAGCGCGTCGAGCTCGAGCTCCCGCTCGGACGGGCGCCTCCCCAGGGTTCGCGACTGAGCGTCCTCGCGGTCGTGAAGGCGCCGCGCGGGCCCGAGAACGGCTTCGACGAACGCACCTGGCTGCGCCGGCAGGGCGTGCACGTCGTCCTTCACGTGGACGAATGGCATGTGGTCGGCCGGCGCCGTGGGCTCGGCGGCGTCGCCGACCGGCTGCGGCGGTGGCTGCGGCGCTCGTCCTCGCCCGGGCTCACGGGAGAACGGCGGGCGCTCGTGGAAGGAGTGCTGCTCGGCGACGACGGCGGCCTGTCCGACGGCTCGAAGCGGGCGTTCCGGCGCTCCGGCCTCTACCACTTGCTGGCCGTCTCGGGCCAGAACGTCGTGCTGCTCGCCGGCGGTGTGCTCGGCCTCGGGCTGGCGCTCGGCATCGGCCGGGCGTGGGGTCACGTCGGCGCGCTCGCCGCGATCGGCGCGTACGTGCTCGCGGTCGGGCCGCAGCCCTCGGTGATCCGCGCTGCGATTGCGGGTGCCGCCGTATCGGTCGCGTGGCTTGCCGGGCGGCTGCGGGACGGCTGGCACCTCCTGCTCGTCGCCGCCTGCGCGCTCCTCGCCTGGAACCCGTACAGCCTGTTCGACGCGGGCTTCCAGCTCTCGTTCGGCGCCGTCGCAGCGATCTTCGTCCTCGGCCGTCCGTTCTTGCGCGCTCTCGAGGGCTATCCGATGCCCGGTCACCTCCGCTCGGCCGTCGCCATCTCCGGAGCCTGCACGCTCGTGACCGCGCCGCTCCTGTGGTTCGAATTCGGGCGTGTTCCGCTCTACGGCGTCGTGGCGAACGCCCTGGTCGAGCCGGTGATGCCGCTGCTGCTCGGGCTTGCGTTCTTCGCTGCGGCGGTCGCGCCGCTCGCGCCGGGCGTTGCGGTCGCGCTCGCGTGGGCGAACGGGTGGGTCGCGCTGTACATCGATACCTGCGCCCGCGCCGTCTCGGCGCTGCCTGCCGCGCAGGTGTCGGGTCGCGGTGCGGCGGCCGCCTCCGCGACCGCGATCGCCGGAGTGGCGATCAGCGTGCGGCGGCTTCGCCGAACTGCCAGACAGTGACGTCCGTCACGGGGCGATAGCCGATCCGCTGATAGATCGAGTTCGCGGTCGGGTTCGCGAGATTGGTGTAGAGGAAGCAGAATCGACGTCGCCGGAGCAGCTCTTCGGTGAGCGCAGCCGTGAGCGCCGACGCGTAGCCGTGCCCTCGAAGCTCCGGCGGCGTGTACACAGGCCCGACGCGCGCGCCGTTCGGCGTCTCGCCGGCATGGCCTGCCAGTGAGACGACCGTCCCACCGTCCTCCCAGAGCACGAGGGAACCGATCCCCGCCCCTCGATCGTCGACGAATCGCTCGACCTGCGCCTCGGGCGAGCCGGGCATCGCCTCGTCGAAGAACGCGCGCATCCAGGCGATCACGAGCGGGCGGTCCTCCGCGCGGTACGGGCGCATCACCCCGGAGACGCCCTGGGGACGGACGACGCCGTCGGCCTCGTAGATCCGCTCCTCGATGTGTACGGACGGCGCCGTGCCTGTGAGGCTGGCCCAACGCTCGGCGAACGCGCGCGCGACTGCGACGGGACCGCCGACGGTCGGAAGCACGGCGCCGTCTTGTGCGAGCCGATCGGCGAGTGCGGCCACGATCTCGAGGTCCTCGAGCTCCGACAACACGAGCCCGAATGGGGGCGTCTGCGTCGCGACCGCGATCACGTCACCGGAGTCGTCGAGCGCCGCGTACAGCAACGGGTCGGCGGCGCCGAACGCGTGCCGGTCGACCTCCAGCCGCGCCCGAAAGCCGAGCTGGAGGTTGTGGGCCGCCTCGCGCCGCTCGAGGAAGAGAGCGACGCCCGCGAAGAACCGGGCGGGGTCGTCGTGGCGCTCGATCCGCATCGTCGGCTTATCCTTGCAAGCGATGGCCGACGACCTGAAGCCGGTGTACCTGATCGCGGGCGGCGACCGACCGAAGGTCGACCGGGCGGTCGCGCGGCTCCGCGGCCGGTTCGACTCGGATGCCGTCGAGGTCCACGATGCGGCCGAGGCGACGGGCGACGACGCGGTCGCCGCGTGCAACGCGCTCGGGCTCTTCGGCTCGGGCGTCCGGCTCGTGCTCTTCGAGAACGTCGAGGTCTGGAAGGCGTCGGACGCGAAGGCGGTCGCCGACTATCTCAAGTCGCCGGCACCGGGCACGACGCTCGCGCTCGTCGGTGGCGAGCTGAAGAAGGACTCGCCGATCGGGAAGGCGGTCGCACCGACCGGCGACGTCCTCGTCTGGGACGTCCAGAGCCGCGCGATTCACAAATGGATCGCGGATCAGTTCGCCGTGCACGGCGCGAAGGCCGAGCCCGCGGCGTGTCGTCGTGTTTCCGAGTTGGTAGGCGGCGATCTGTACGAGCTCGCGGGCGAGGTCGAGAAGCTTGCGACCTGGGCGAGCGGCGACGAGGTCACGGACGCGGACGTCGACCTGCTCGTCGCGCCGCGCGCGGAGTCGCCGCCGTGGAACCTCACCGACGCCTGGGGCGCGCGCGACGTCGGCGGTGTCCTCCGCGCGGCCGAGCGGATGCTCGACCGAACCGGCGATCCGGTGTCGCGCACGATCCCCCGACTCGTCGGCAGCCTGACCAACCATTTGCGACGCGCACGGCAGGCTCAGCGCCTCGAAGCCGCGGGCGTTTCGTCCGCCGACGCGGCAGCGAAGCTCGGAGTCAAGCCGTTCCCCGCCCAAAAGCTCTACGCGCAGGTGCGCAACTTCAGCGCGGGTGAGCTGGACGCAGCGCTCATCCGCATCGCGGCGCTCGACCACGCGCTGAAGGGAGGCTCACGGCTCGCGAACGAACTGGAGCTCGAGCGCGCACTCGTCGAGATTACGCAGCCGCGTGCGGCGTGACGGTCAGGCTTCGGCGGTTTGGCGCAGCGGATGGAGCGCTCCTGCAGGAGGGTGCGCTGGACGCGTACGTCGCCAAGATCGAGCACCTCGACCGCGGCGATGCCCTCGCTTCGCGCATCGACGATGCGTGGGCGTGGGTCGTCGAGGTGGACGGTGAACCGATCGGTGCGATCGGGGCGCGGTCGAGGCACATCCCGGGTCTCGCCGACCTCGGGTACTGGATCATGGAGCGAGCGCGTGGGCACGGGTATGCAGCCGAAGCCGCAGATCGCGCGGCGGCTCTGCTCTTCGCCGAAGGCGTCGCGCGCCTCCAAGCCGTTGTCGAGCTCTGGAACACGGCATCACGGCGGACACTCGAGAAGGCACGCTTCCGGCGAGAAGGGCTGTTACGCGGGTACGTGGCGTGGCCGGACGAGCCGCGGCACGACGTCTACGTCTACGCGCGGCTGGACGGCGACTAAGCGCTCGGGCGGGCGGCGAGCCTGGCCGCCTGCGACTTCTTCCGCGCAGCGGCGTTCCGGTGCAGCGCGCCGCGGGAGACCGCGCGGTCGATCAGCTTCACGAGCTCGCGGTGCTCGGTCTCGACGGCCGCGGCGTCGCCGCCCTCGGCGGCGGTCGCGAGACGCTTGGCCAGCGTCTTGATCGTCGAGCGGTATCGGAGGTTCTCGAGGCGCTCCTCGGTTGCAATCCGGACCCGCTTCTTCTGCTGCTTGATGTTCGGCATCTCAGAGAAAAACCCGCACCAGCGGGCGCGATCAGGGTACCAGAGTAACGTCTGGCCTCGTGGCCGACGACACGACCCCCGCGTTCGCATCGACCCATCCGAGCGCGGCTCCGGGGGAGGCTCCGCGCCGCAGGCTCGGCATGTCGGCGGTCATCTTCGGGGTCGCGACGGGGCTCTCGCGCGTGCTCGGGCTCATCCGCGAGATGGTCGCGGGCTACTACTTCGGCGCCGCCGGCCGGATCAACGCGTTCACGGTGGCGTTCCAGATCCCGAACCTCGTCCGCGCGCTCGTCGCGGACGCCGCGCTGTCCTCGGCGTTCGTGCCGGTGTTCAGCGAGCTGCTCGAGAAAGGGGAGCGGAAGCGCGCCTGGCGCGTTGCCTCGACGCTCTTCTGGCTGATGTTGCTCGGCCTCGGGGCGCTCTCGGCGATCTTCATCCTGATCGCACCGCTCGTCATCTCCCCGTTCCATGCAGTGGATCCGAACCTGGCGGCGGGGCTCTCCCGGGTGCTCTTCCCGATCGTCGCGCTGCTCGGGGTGTCCGGCATCGTCGTCGGGATCCTGAACAGCTACGACCACTTCACTGTTCCCGCGCTGTCGCCCGTCTTCTGGAACCTCGCGATCATCCTCGGGCTCGCGCTCGGCGTCCCGCACGTGAGCGGCGAGAGCGGGAAGCTCTACGTGTACGCGGCTGCCATCCTCGTCGCCACGCTCGTCCAGGTGTTCCTGCCGATGCCGTGGCTCCGCGGGCGTGACGGGCGGTTGCAGCTCGTTCTCGACTGGCGCGATCCCGCGGTCGCCCGCGTCTTCAAGTTGATGCTGCCCGTGACCCTCGGCCTCGGCCTGATCAACGTCAACGCGGTCATCGACACGCTCTTCGCCTCGCGGTTCATCGACAAGACGCTCGCGCCGACCGCGATCCAGAAAGCGTTCCTCGTCTACATGCTTCCGCAGGGGATGTTCTCGGTCGCCGTCGCCACCGTGCTCTTCCCGTCGCTGTCACGTTTCTCGACGCGCGGCGACATGGACGGCTTCCGCCGCACTGTTTCGATGGGGCTGCGGCAGATCGCGTTCCTCCTGATCCCCGCCGCCGTCTTCAGCGCGGTACTCGCCGAGCCGATCATCCGGATCCTGTTCCAGCGCGGCGCGTGGCATCCGGCGCAGACGCCGGTTGTGGCCGGAGCGCTGGCGGCGTTCAGTGCAGGCCTCGTGTTCAACGGTGCGATGCTCATGTTGAACCGCGCGTTCTTCAGCCTGCAGTCGAACTGGATCCCGACCGTCGTCGCCCTCGGGAACCTCGCCCTGAACGCGATCCTCGACGCGATCTTCTACCGCTTCGGCACCTGGGGCATCCCACTCTCGACGGCGGTGTGCAACATCGCCGGCACGGTTGCCCTGCTCATCCTCCTGCGGAGGCAGATCGGCCGTATCGACGGCGGCGAGATCGCGTCGTCCACGATCCGCATCGCCTGCGCCTCCGCCGCCGTGGCTGTCGTGGCGTTCGTGGTCTGGGACCCGCTGGACAGCGCTGTCGGTCGTTCGCTGGGAGGCCAGCTCCTCTCGCTCGGGCTCGCGCTGATCGCCTCCGTGGCGACCTACGCGATCGCCTGTCGCGCCCTGTCGGTGCGCGAGATGCAGGCGCTACTCTCCTTGCGGAACCGCGCCGCGCGCGGTTAGAGGTCATGGACCAATCCCACATCCGCAACTTCTCGATCATCGCGCACATCGACCACGGCAAGTCGACGCTCGCGGACCGCATCCTCCAGCTGACCGACACGGTTTCCGCCCGCGAGATGCGCGACCAGATGCTCGACTCGATGGAGCTCGAGCGCGAGCGCGGTATCACGATCAAAGCCCAGGCCGTGCGCGTGCACTGGAAGGGCCACGAGCTCAACCTGATCGACACGCCCGGGCACGTCGACTTCACCTACGAGGTGTCTCGCTCGCTGCAGGCCTGTGAAGGCGCGCTGCTCGTCGTCGACGCCGCGCAGGGGATCGAAGCGCAGACGCTCGCCAACGCGTACCTCGCGATCGAGAACAACCTCGAGATCGTCCCGGTCGTCAACAAGATCGACCTGCCGCAGGCGGATCCGGACGGAGCGGCCGCCGAGGTCGCCGACCTGATCGGGGATGACGCCGCCAACGTCCTTCGCATCTCGGCCAAGACGGGCCAGGGGGTCGACGCCGTGCTCGACGCAATCGTGGCGCGCATCCCTGCTCCGGCCGGCGAGCCGGACGCCCCGTCGCGCGCGCTCATCTTCGACTCGTCGTACGACCAGTACCGCGGTGTGGTCGCGTTCGTCCGCGTCGTCGACGGCGTGTTTCGGCCGCGCGAGCACTTGCGCGCGATGGCGCTCGGGACCCGGTTCGAGGCGCAGGAGATCGGCTACATGTCGCCCTCGATGCGGCCGGTGCAGGAGCTGCAGGCAGGTGAGGTCGGGTATGTGATCACCGGCTTGAAGGACGTGTCGGAGCTGCGCGTCGGCGACACGCTCACCGCCGAGAAGCGCGCTGCGTCCGCGCCGCTGCCGGGATACAAGGACGTGAAGCCGATGGTGTTCGCAGGCCTCTTCCCGACCGAGTCCGACGACTACCCCGAGTTGCGCGACGCTCTCGAGAAGCTGAAGCTGAACGACGCCGCCCTGTTCTACGAGCCCGAGACCTCGCAGGCGCTCGGCTTCGGATTCCGCTGCGGCTTCCTCGGCCTGCTGCACATGGAGATCGTCCGTGAGCGGCTCGAGCGAGAGTTCGATCTCGACCTGCTCGTCACGGCACCGAACGTCGCGTACCGGGTCAAGCCGCTGAACGAGGAGTGGGTGGAGGTGCACACCCCCGCCGACCTCCCTGATTCGTTCGACGAGGTCGAGGAGCCCTACATCAAGGCGTCGATCATCGTGCCGAAGGAGTTCGTCGGACAGGTAATGGAGCTCTGCAACGACCGACGCGGCAAGTTCGACCACCTCGAATACCTGTCGGAGCAGCGCGTCCACCTCACGTACGAGCTGCCGCTCGCGGAGATCGTCCTCGACTACTACGACCAGCTGAAGTCGCGCACGCGCGGCTACGCCAGCTTCGACTACGACCTCGCCGGCTTCCGGCCCGGCAACCTCGCGCGGGTCGACATCCTCGTCGGTGGTGAGCCGGTCGACGCGCTGTCGCTCATCCTGCACCGCGACTTCGCGTACGAGCGCGGGAAGGCACTCGTCGAGAAGCTGCGGGAGGAGATCCCGCGCCAGATGTTCGACGTCGCGATCCAGGCCGCAGTCGGCGCGCGCATCATCGCCCGCGAGACGGTCAAGGCCCGTCGCAAGGACGTGCTCGCGAAATGCTACGGCGGCGACATCACCCGCAAGCGGAAGCTGCTCGAGAAGCAGAAGGCGGGGAAGAAGCGGATGAAGCAGGTCGGCGGCGTCGAAGTGCCGCAGGAGGCGTTCCTCGCCGTGCTCAACCTGAACGACGTCGCCAAGCGCTGACGTGCGCGCCGCGGCTCGGCACCTCTACATCCACCTTCCGTTCTGCGCGTCGCGCTGCGGCTACTGTGACTTCGTCACCGTCGTCGGCCACGATGACCTGCACGGCTCCTACGTCGACGCGCTCCTCGGCGAGCTGGAGCTCGAACGGCACCTGCTCGCGCCCGAGCTCGACACCATCTATCTCGGCGGCGGCACCCCGACGCTGACCGCGCCGCGCGAGCTGGAGCGCCTGCTCGCGGCGCTGCCGCCGGCCCGCGAGGTGACGGTGGAGGCGAACCCGGAGACGGTCACGCCCTCGCTGGCGGCGCTTCTGTCACGGAACCGTGTCAATCGTGTGTCGATCGGCGCACAAAGCTTCAACACGGCGCTTCTGGACGTGCTCGAGCGCCGTGCGCGGCCGGACGACGTCCGGCTCGCACTGCACCGTCTACGTGATGCCGGGATTGACAACAGGTCGCTCGATCTCATCTACGGCATCCCGGGCCAGGCCCCCGCCGACCTCGCACGCGACCTCGACGAGGCGCTCGCCCTGGAGCCGGAGCACATCTCCGCGTACGAGCTGGAAGCGAAGCCGGGCACCCGCTTCACGCACGCCCACGGAGCCCAGCTCCTGCGCCAGGCAGACGAGCTGGAGTCGTACATCGAGCACGTGGTCGAGCGGCTGACCGCGGCCGGATACCGCTGGTACGAGACGGCCAACTTCTGCCGCCTTCCGGACCTCGCGGGCGGACGGGACCTCCGCGCCCGGCACAACCTCGGCTACTGGCTCGGTCACGATTACCTCGGCCTCGGCGTGGGCGCGGTCAGCACAATCGAGAACCGGCGCTGGCGGAACGCACCCTCGCTCCGTCGCTATCTCGCGGCGCATGCCCGCCGGGAGCGCCCGGAGCGTGAGCTGGAGACCCTGTCGACGGGAGAGCGAGCCACCGAGCGGCTGATGCTCGGCCTCCGCCTCGACGAGCCGCTGCGGCTGGACGGCCTCCGGGACATGGTCGACCATGCAGCACTCGAACGCCTGGTGCAGCGCGGCCTGGCGATGCACCGGGACGGCTCGATGCTGCTCACGCCGCGGGGGCGGCTCCTCGGCGGCGGCGTGACCGCACGACTGCTCACCTGACACGCGCCCTACCATGAGGGCCGTGCGGATCCTGCTTTCCGACCGGCAGCGCGACATCCTCGGCCACGTGGTCGAGGAACACGTCGCGACCGGGCAGCCGGTCGGCTCGCGGACGCTGGTCGAGCGGTCGGCGCTCGGGGTCTCGCCCTCGACCGTTCGCAGCGAGCTCGCCGAGCTCGAGCGGCTGAGCCTGCTCACCCATCCGCACACCTCCGCGGGCCGGGTCCCGACCGAGACGGGGTACCGCGTCTACGTGGACGAGCTGCTCCAGCGCCCGGAGTCACGGCCCGACGAGTTCCCGCTCGGGCTGCCGGCCGCCCGCGCCGAGGTCGAGGAGGCGCTCCAGGCGACGACGGAGATGCTCTCACAGGTGACCCGGCTGCTCGCGCTCGTGTCGGCGCCTCCGCTCGAGGCGGCGACGGTGCGCCACGTCGAGGTGCTGCTGCTCCAGCCCGACGTCGTTCTCGTCGTTGTCATCGCCTCGACCGGGAGCGTCACCGATCTGCGTTTCGCGTTCCCGGAACCGATCGATCCCGGCCTCGTCACATGGGCGGCCGAGTATCTCGTCGAGCGCGTCCGCGGGGCGCGGATCGGATCCCGCGCGGTCAAGCTCGCCTTCGACGAGCCGTCGCTCCGTCCGCGTGAGCGTGCGTTCTTGCAGACGGTCCGCAGCGCGTTCGAGCAGGCGGCCGACGAGAACCGGCAGCTCTTCGTCGGCGGCACAGCGGGGCTGCTCGACGAGATGCGCGCGGAGGAGATCGGGGCATATCGCAGCCTCATGGAGGCGCTCGAGAAGCGGGCCGCGCTGCTCGACGTCCTCGCACAGCGCGTGGACCCGCGGCGCCCCTTCGCGCGCGTCGGCGAGGAGCTCGTGCAGCCCGGGCTGCACCAGCTCGCGCTGGTCGGCGCGACGTACGGCATCGCGCATCGGACCCTCGGCTCCGTGAGCCTCCTCGGTCCGCTGCGCATGGACTACGAGAAGGCGCTGCGCTCGGTGCGTGCGGCCGCCGCCGAGCTGTCCCGCTTCGTCGAAGACTTCTACGCCGAGGACAACTGATGGCCGACCGCGACTACTACGAGCTCCTCGGCATTGCCCGTGACGCGGACGACCAGACGCTCAAGAAGGCGTTCCGGCGGCTCGCGAGGCAGCTCCATCCCGACGTCTCGACGGAGCCGGACGCCGAAGTGCGCTTCCGCGAGGTGACCGAGGCGTACGAAGTGCTCTCGAACTCGGAGACCCGTGCCCTGTACGACCGGTACGGGCACGCGGGCCTGCGTTCCGGCGGCTTCCAGCCGACGAACTTCGACATGGGCGGGCTCAGCGACCTGTTCGCCGCGTTCTTCGGCGACGACCTGTTCGGGGGCGGCGCGCGCGGCGGGCGAAGCGCGCGCGGAGCCGATCTGGGCGCGGAGATCGCGATCGAGCTCGTCGACGCAGCCCACGGGACGACGATCGCGGTGCCGTTCGACGTCGCGGCGACGTGCGCGCGGTGCGGCGGTGACGGCGTCGAGCCGGGAACGACGCCGGTGCGCTGCGACCGGTGTGCGGGCACCGGCCGGCTGCAGCAGGTGTCACGCAGCGTCTTCGGCGAGTTCGTGCGCACCTCCGCGTGCCCGACGTGCCAGGGTCGCGGCGAGATCGTCGAGCATCCGTGCACCGAGTGCGACGGCGCGGGCCGCAAGCTCGAGCGCCGCGAGCTCGACGTCGACGTGCCCGCCGGCATCCACGACGGGCAGCGCATCCGTGTGTCCGGTGAAGGTCACGCCGGTGCGCTCGGCGGCCGTGCCGGGGACGTCTACGTGCTTGTCCGCGTGAAGCCCGATCCGCGGTTCGTTCGTGAAGGGAACGACATCTACACCCAGGTCGACCTGACGATCGTTCAGGCGGCGCTCGGCGCGACGATGCCGGTCGAGACGCTCGACGGCCCGATCGAGCTCGAGCTTTCGCCGGGCGTGCAGCCCGGCGAGGTGCGTGTCCTGAAGGGCAAAGGCATGCCGGTGCTGCAGGGCTTCGGCCGGGGAGACCAGCGTGTGCTCGTGAACGTCTCGGTGCCCCGTCACCTGAGCGATGAGCAGCGCCGGCTTCTCGAGGAGTTCGATGCGATCAGCGACGAGCACACCTACCGGCACGACGAGAGCTTCTTCGAGAAGCTGAAGAGCGCATTCCGCTGAGCTCTCTCCGCCGCGTCGCGATCGAAGTCGGGCACCTCCGGGCTGAGGAGGCGCGGGCGACGATGCTCGAGCTCTTCCCGGAGGGCTTCGAGGAGATCGACCGCGCCGCCGGCGTCGAGCTCGCCGCGTACACCGATGCCGCCGGCGAGGAGCGCATGTGGGCGTTCTTCGGGAATGGCCGAGCTTCGGACGTCGATGCCGGCTGGGAGGACCGATGGCGCGCGTTCCACCGGCCGGTGCGCGTCGGCGGCCTGTGGGTCGGCCCGCCGTGGGAGTCTCCGGTCGAGGACGCACGCGTGGTCGTGATCGACCCCGGTCGTGCGTTCGGCACCGGGTCGCACCAGACGACCCAGCTCTGCCTGGGGGCGCTGCAGGAGCTCGAGCCTGGCTCGCTCCTCGACGTCGGCTGCGGCTCGGGTGTGCTGTCGGTCGCAGCCGCGCTGCTCGGGTTCGGACCGGTGACCTCCGTCGACATCGAGGGGCCGTCGATCGAGGCGACGCGGGCCAACGCCGCCGCGAACGGCGTCTCACTCGACGTGCGCCTGGTCTCGCCGGACGATCGCCTGCCGAAAGCCGATGTCGTGGTCGCGAACATCTCCCTCGAATCCGTCGACGCCCTCCCTCCGCGCATCGAGTGCACGACGCTCATCACCTCGGGCTACGTGCTGTCCGGGGCTCCGACGCTTCCCGGCTTCGAGCACTTCGCGCGACGGACGCTCGACGGTTGGGCCTGCGACGTCTTCCGCGCGACGTAACGAATACGATCCGGCCGTGGCGACGTTCACGGTCGACTTTCTCGGCTGCAAGGTCTCGCACGTCGACGCGCACGAGGCGCGCGAGGCTCTGCTGCGCGACGGGCACGCCGAAGACGATGCGGGCGACATCGCCGTGATCAGCACGTGCTGCGTCACGAACGAGGCGGTCGCCAAGAGCCGCAAGGCGGCCACGCGGGCGGCGCGGACGCATGCGCGCGTGTATCTGACCGGCTGTGCCGCGAACCTGCGTGGCACCGCGTTCGCGGGGCTGCCCGAGAACGTCGTCGTCGTGGCGAGACCGCCCGAGGAGACCGCCGCATTCGTCGCCCGCGACGTGGGAGCTATCGGCTGCGTGCAGGCGGATGCGCGCCTCGACCGGGTTCGTGCCTTCGTGAAGATCCAGGACGGCTGTTCCTTCTCGTGCAACTTCTGCGTCATCCCGCTCGTGCGCGGAGCCTCGCGCAGCCGCAGTGCGGACGCGGTGCTCGCCGAGGTGCGCCGTCGGGTCGCCCAGGGGCATCAGGAGGTGGTGCTCACCGGCATCAACCTCGGGTGCTTTCGCGACCGCACGGCCGGCTACGACCTCGCGCGCCTCGTGCGCGAGGTGGGGGCGACGCCGGGGCTTCAGCGGCTCCGGCTCAGCTCGATCGAGATCAACCACGTGAACGACGCGCTCGTCGCGGCCCTCCGCGAGACGCCGACGGTCGGCCGGCACCTGCATGTCCCGTTGCAGTCGGGCGACGACGGCGTGCTCCGCGCGATGCGCCGCCGCTACACCGTCGACACGTACCTGCGCAAGCTCGCCCCGCTCGCCGAGGAGTTCAACCTGACGAGCGACGTGATCGTCGGGTTCCCCGACGAGGACGAGGCGGCGTTCGCGACGACGCTCGAGACGGTGACGCGCGCCGGGATCACGAAGGTGCACGTCTTCCCGTACTCGCCCCGCCCCGGCACGGTCACCGCCTCCGAAGACCCGGTGCCGCCGCAGGAGAAGAAGGACCGCAGCGCGCGCCTCCGCGCCCTCTCGCATGAGCTGTGCCTCGCGCGCTGGCGGGGGAAGACCGATGACGTCGTGCTCGTCGACCGGCCCGGGCGGGGGTACGGCGACGACTACACGCCGTGGCTCGTCGATGCTCCGGTGGGCGAGCTCGTCGTAGTCCGCGCCGAGCGCGTGACGGAGGAGGGGATCCTTGCCCGAGCCGCGTGACGACTGCCTCTTCTGCAAGCTCGTCCGTGACGGCGACCACGTGCGGGCCGCCGACGGGTTCGTCGCGATCGCCGACATCAACCCGCAGGCACCCGTCCACCTGCTCGTTGTGCCGGAGCGGCACGTCGACACGTTCCGCGAGGTGGCGGAGTTCCCGCCGGACGAGGCACAGCGGATGCTGGCATTCGTGGCCGAGACCGCGGCAGAATCCGGCTTGACCGACTACCGCGTGGTCGTCAACGTCGGCCCAGGCGGCGGGCAGACGGTGTTCCACCTGCACTGGCACATTCTCGGGGGCCGCCCGATGGGAGA